>JAPLCR010000693.1 GCA_026392135.1 Armatimonadota bacterium | reverse complement strand
TTCTTGACGCACTTGGTGTACAATCTCTTGGGAGTGGGCGGACATCGGTTCCTCCGGGAATATGGCGGTGTGGGAACTACCAGAATACCCAATGAGGAGACTAATCCGCCCACTCCATTCAACTCAAGTGAAACACACCCATAAGATATTGTTGAGGTAGCGCGGCTACTCATAACGTAGCGCGTCAATCGGGCTGAGGCGAGCGGCGCGAAGCGCAGGAGCCACCCCGAATATTACGCCCACCGTCAAACACAGCACCATACCCATAACGATTACAGGCGGCGTAATAATCGGCGTAAGTTGTGAGAACCGCGCTATCAGTTTACAGATAACCGTAGATAGTCCCAAGCCTAAAACCCCTCCCAAAATGGAGAGAACCACCGCCTCCGTAAGAAACTGCCAGAAGATGTCTCTCTGTTTCGCGCCCACCGTCTTTCGGATTCCTATCTCGCGAGTGCGCTCGGTAACGGTGACAAGCATAATGTTCATAATGCCCACACCCGCCACAAAAAGCGAAATCGCGGCGATTAAAACGAGGAGGGCTTGCGCCATCCCGACCAGTTTTATCACCAGAGAAAGCCCCTTTTTCTGGGTGATAATTCCAAACTCTTCCTTGCCGTCATGCACCTTCATCAGTGTCTGCATCATCGTGTCAATCATCTGCTCGGCGGGGTGTAAGTAGTCCGTTTTAAGAACGATCCGGTTCATCTGAGCACTCGTCACATCCCGTCGCACCGCCCCCTCCGGCAGATAGACAAAATCGCTCAATCCGAGCATAGCATTGCCCATTGTGCCATCGTTTTGCGGTTTGGAGAGTACCCCCACAATCGTCCACTTTTTGTCGGCGATTGTCACCTGCTTTCCAATCGCGCTCGTTTTTGGAAATAGCTCGTCCTTCTGCTTTGCGCCTAAGATACAGAGGTTTTTCCCTGTCTCGCTATCCTCAAAATAACGTCCCTCTTGAAGCGGAGTCGGATTCATTATCACGCCGTCGCGATTGGTTCCGACGACCAACCCCGTTGCAGTCTTCTTTTTGTCGCCCTCAACCGTTCCCCCTACGAACAATACAGGCGAGACCTTCTCTAGCCCGGGAACGCCCTTCAAAGCGGTTAGGTCTTTTTGTGTGAGCGGGGAGACTCCAATCATCGCCATAGGGTTTGGAATACCGTTTTCGTCTAGTTTGCCCGGCACGATAATCACAAGGTTTGCGCCCAACCCGTCTACCTCGTGCTCTATCTCCGCCTTTACGCCCTGTAGCACCGCCACCAGCGTCACTATCGCCAACATTCCGACGGTGATGCCCGTCATGGTGAGAAAGGAGCGTAACCAGTTCAATTTCAAAGCGCGAAAAGCGTGCAGGCAGTTATCCAAAATAAAGTTATTCATCGTGATTCCTTAATGTTTTGCGGGTAGCCGTAGCCAGCTAACTTGACAAGCCTCTCCTGCAAAGGTTACACTAACGATAGATTTGGTAAGGATTGAGCGCACGCTCTCTCCTACCCTAAAAAGGAGACTAACAAAATGTCCGACGAGATTCGTTCCCTACCTCGCCTGAACGAACCCGCGCCCGATTTTACCGCGAATACAACGCATGGAGCGTTCACGCTCTCTAGCAAGCGCGGAAAGTGGGTCGTTCTCTTCTCTCACCCCGCAGATTTTACCCCCGTTTGCACCACAGAGTTGGTGGAGTTTGCGCGAAACTACGATAAGTTTCAAGCACTGAACACCGACCTAGTGGGCTTGAGCATCGATAGCGTCTATTCGCATATCGCATGGGTGCGTAACATGGAGCAGAATTTTAACGTCAAAATTCCCTACCCCATGATTGCCGACCTCGATATGAAGGTAGCCACCCTCTACGGAATGGTGCATCCGGGCGCAAGCAGTACTGCCACCGTGCGTTGCGTCTTTGTGATTGACGACAAGGGCGTTATCCGCGCCATGATATACTACCCGCTCTCCAATGGGCGCAACATTCAAGAGATCATTCGCCTTGTGACTGCGCTACAAACCTCCGATAAGAACGCCGTAGCGACTCCCGTCAACTGGCAACCGGGCGAACAGGTTATTGTACCCCCTCCGACCACGACAGAAGCGGCAGAAGCCCGCCTAAAAGACTCGAATGTGACTGCGACAGAGTGGTATTTCTCGAAAAAATCGCTCTAACCGCTTATTGTGAGCGATTCAGAGAAACAAAGCCCTGTCCACTCTCCGTAATGAGAGGAGGCGACAGGGCTTTGTTGTTCAGCTAAATTACGCCTCTCGTCCCTGGGTGCTGTTGCGAATGACACTCTATTCCATGTATAATAAAGGCTACTATGAAACGTACCCTCTCTAATATTTTCACCCTCCTCCTCACACTGGGGGGAGTCTTCGTCGCAAGCTACCTCACGTACCATCACTTCCGCCCCGACCTCTCGCTTGGCTGTAGCGCAGGTCCCGGTAGTTGTGAAGGAGTTCTCAAAAGCCAATACAGCCAAGTGGGTCCTATCCCTACAGCAATTATTGGGCTAGGAATGTATCTTCTGTTACTTGGTGCGTCACTTTTACGTCATAAGAGTATTACGCAGTTACGAGCCACTCCTAAAACGCTAGAGGCTATGGCATCAGACGGCGACGGCACGGAGCCTTCTCCATCTGCGAACCCTGCTTACACTACGGTATTGGCAGGCTTACGGCGTTTTGACATGATAATATGGGGGGTCTCCTTCGTAGCACTCCTCATCTCGTGGTTTCTTCAGTACAACGCGCTATTTGTGGTAGAGGCATTCTGCAAGTGGTGTTTTTCGTCGGCAGTCATTGTCACACTGATAGCCCTTCTATCGTCCAGAGACTACTGGTTGGAGGGGCGTGAGCTTGAAGGCGACCAAAAACTGGTAATTGCTGTACTCAGTTTTATTGGGATAACAATGATAGCGGTCTACTCCCCAAAACTACATGACCAGTGGATTTTCGTTCAGCAAAAAGATAAACATGAGAAACGAAGCGGGCAGGTACAGGGCATAGATAGAAGCAAACTCCTACCGCCTTCTATACACATTAAGGGCAACAGGAACGCGCCTCTGCTCATTCTAGAGTTTGCTGACCTACAGTGTCCGGCTTGTAAACAGACAGATA
>JAPLCR010000283.1 GCA_026392135.1 Armatimonadota bacterium | reverse complement strand
AGCGTTTCTTGTAGCATTCAGCCCTTCTCTTTGCCAAGGAGAAGGGCTGAGCGAGAAAGAGGTTTGTTCCTGATCCTGGGCATTGCTACTACAAAGTTTTAAACGCTCCACGCCACCCTGATACGGGCTTTACGTAGCCTGGGAAAACTGTTCCCAACTGTCCACCGTTGAGAAGCCGTTTCTCCAGTAGTTCACCTAAGAAGATACGGTAGTCCAGAGTGGTCGCTAAACCTCCAAAGGTGTCGATGCCCGTTGTGCCTAGCGACTTCCAGTCCGCGTCTACGCGCCCTCCGTTTACGTTTTTTCCCAGAAACATCATCGTGCCGCCATGCCCGTGGTCGGTTCCGTAGTTTCCGTTTTCGTTTACAGTGCGCCCGAACTCAGACATCACCACAACGGTAACACGATTCATAAGAGTCGTTCCATCCGAGAACTTGGTCGCGTCGAGGTCTTTGTAGAAAGCGGCGAGGTTTGCGGCAAGCGAATAAGGGAACCAGTAACGCCAGCCGAAACTCACACTTCCATCGTTATTCCTGCCCTCAAAAACCCACTCGTCACGGTGGAAGTCCCAGCCTCCAAAGTCAACATGAACGGTCTCAATACCCACTCCCGACTTTATAAGAGCGGCAGTAGACTTGAGCGACTCGCCGAAATCACGGACGTGCCATGCCATATCTGTGTTAACCTTGTCGCCATTCGCGAGCGTAGAGACGGCAGGAGGGTTATAGACGACACCCGTAGCAGGTTGATAGGCGGGGTAGTTGATAGTTTGCAGTAGGTTCAGCGTTTTAACGGCATTCGCTGCTGCGTTGCTCAAAGAGGTTTCCGCTGTAGAGTAGGCTTTGGTAAGCCACCTCAGACGGTTGGCGATCGTGTTGTTGTCTCCTGGTAGGGCGTAGTTTGTCAAATCCGTCAACGCGGCAGTCTGCGTCGCCCCATCCAGTATCTGAGGCATTAGCCCCGCCAGTGCCACGCCGCGCAGTACGGCATCTGGCTTTGTAGGGGTGACGCTGTTAAGGTGGCGTGCCATCCATCCCACCCAAACCTGTTTGCTATCCACTCCTACCTCCATAAAGTGCTGTGCGTCGAAGTGGGAGCGCGTGTCATTTAGAGAGCCTGTTTGGTGAGTTATCAGCAGGTTTTTAGAGGTATAGAGGCTCTTTAGCGGAGCCATCGCCTGTGGAAGTCCAAAATACCCATTCAGATCGATTGCCTTACGGTAAGCGTCTGAGGAGGTCGGTGGAAAGATACGCGTGCCGCGCCGATAGTTAGCGTAGTCATTATCTTTCCAAGGAGGGCAGAGAACAAGCCCATCTGCCCCACCACGAAGAAACAGCGTCACCACAATATCCCGAGTTGTTGTCGCACGAGGTAGAATCTCTCCTCCGCCAACGGGCTTTATATTGGGTTGCGGCTCTTCCTCCGTATAGCCTATCTGAGGAAGCCATGCACTTGCCATTGCGCCTAGGGTGGAGATTGCGCCTCGGCGGTTCATCTGTTGGTATTCGGAACAACCCGTGTCTTTAGGAATACGCATAGTCGAAGCCTCCTTAATACATCATGAAGTCGGGTGAGGAGAGAGCAAGACCTATGGTCTCACGTATCTGGGCATTGGTGGGGTTTGGCTTGGTCATATAGGCTTGTAGGTTAGCCTGACTTGCCGTACTTAACCCACCTCCAAACAGATAACGGTTGATATAGGTCACAACATTCGCTGGCGTTCGCCCAGACATATAGAGGAAGGGGTTTGTCCGTACTCCCCAAAAACTGTTTTGGGCTATTCCCATTCCTGCTTTCCATCGCGGTAAAAGGTTATCTACCCATGCCAGATAGGTATCGGGGTACCCGTTGGGCGGTCCCCACATAAAGGGCTGTTGGCGCAGTGGTTGCAGGAGCCACCAGAGTACGTCTCCCGTATCCACAATCGCTCCAGAGGAGGCGCGTATTGCAGAAACCACATAGCGGAAAGGACGCTTAAAGCGGGGAGAGTAGTTGGCTCTGAAATTCGTTTCATCAAGGATATAGCGCAGAACGGTCTTGATGTCGCCGTTACTGGTCAAAAAGGTGTTTGCAGTAGACTGAATAAACGCAGTAGAGACGTTTTCGCCAAGAAACCTTTGGCACAGTTTGGTAGCGATAGTGGTGGCGGTGTTGGGGTGCAAGGCGAGCTTGGTAAGAATTCCCTCACCTTGCTCAATGCCGCCTTTCACAATGAGGTCGGTAGGCTTCGTGCCAAGGAAGTATCCCCCCTCATTGTCGTGGCGGTCAGGGTAGAATTTGAATAGTCCCCAGTTTTTATTGGTGGTGGTATCGGGGTTGTCATCAATTGCCTCACGGCTCCAGCCGGTAAAGCACCGACGTGCGACATAGATATCGGTTTCGCTGTAGCCGTTGTAGACCCCTAGTGTATGTAGCTCCATCAGCTCCCGTGCGAAGTTTTCGTTGTGTTGCCCTGTAATGTTGCGGTCATTATCAAGGTACTGCATCATTGCCCCGCTCTTGACTACGCCTCGTAGTAGCGTGGGGAAATCCGATAGAGCAAGGCTACGAATAGTACGCACATACGTTGGCAGTAGCTCACCCATAATCGCGTTGTTGAACACGTTGAAGTGGTCTAGCCAAAAGTCGGTCATTACCTCAAGGAGTTGGGCTTTTGCATAAGTCGCCCGTACAATCTGTGCTGAAGCCATATCGTAATAGACATCGTATCCTGTGCGCCATCCGTAGACGCGAAGGTTGTTATAGGGAGTACAGGTCGTGCAAGGAAACTCTTGAAGCCGATTGGTCAAGGCATTATCGATGATTTTCGTAGGGTCTAGTTGGTATTCAAGATAGCCTGCCCACTTCTTAGAGTTGAAAAGCGCAATTTCGTCGTAGGTGGTTCCAAAAGTGATACGGTCAATCAGCGGATACTGCGAGACAACGGCTCTTGTTCCAATCACAGCAGGCTCTCTTTCACTCTCTACGGGAGGAGCAAAAGACTGTGCAAAGGCACGTCGTGAAAGTTCTAAACTAGAGAGACCTAAAACCCCTGCCTGCATGAGGACACGGCGGGAAAAGGTGTTTCTCGCAGGCTTCTGTGGAGATTTAACTGGACTGCTCATATAACCCTCCTCCTATACTAAACTCAAGCACTAGTGTAGATAGTGCATGATAGGTCTCTGGTATAGTGAAAGTGCAATTAAACACACCAGAGTTCCAACATACCCCTAAAGTTTATCACAATTTGTTGCATTCCTCGCCGATTTCTTCCTGCACAAGGGAATATAGGCGACAAAAAAAAGCGCAAATGACCGCTGCAAAAATAGTGACTGCCACAGCGGTTACTGTGTGAGCAAGCGACGGTACTTCTATAGTGTGAAGCTATCGTTCTTGGTGACCTCCTGAGGGACAACCGATAGGAGCGGTGTTGAGTTCGGGTAGTAATGTGAAGAGCATATAGTAAGCAACAGCGGCGGCTACCATTTTTTTAGGTAGCCGCCGCTGTTGCTTGTTTTGTGTTTATAATGGAGCTGAGGGGATTCGAACCCCTGACCTCTACAATGCGAATGTAGCGCTCTCCCAACTGAGCCACAGCCCCGAATAGGAACAGGTTGTTTTATTATATGAGGTCACAAAAGAATCGGGGTGACAAGACTTGAACTTGCGACCTCTCGCCCCCCAGACGAGAACTCTACCACTGAGCTACACCCCGAAATCGCTTTACGCTCTAGCCTCCTGAGCGCAAGACATTATACAATGACAGGTCTAATTTGTCAAGGCAAAAGTATAGAGGACACTATTCACGGTTATCAAGGCGGGTTGCAGGAGGTGTACCGAGTTTTCTTTGTGTGTCGAACTCTTTGACCAGTGAGGCTGGAGCCATACACCGCCACGCATCGGTAATCAGTTCCGCTAGTTCGTCCGCCTCAATTGCAGGAAGGCGAACTAGAATCGCGGGGAAGCCGTTGTAGTGTGACTCGGTGAAGAACTTTTCTTTATCCGTTGCCAGTAGCATCTGCTTTTCCGATTCATCAGCGACACGTAACGCGATGACATTGGGGTTGGGGACACGCGGCTTTTTAGGCTCTATGCGCTCCTGCCAGACCCACGCAAACCCTTTGCTCTTTCCCTTGTTCAGAACCCCGAACCCGAACCCTGTCTCTCCCTGAGAGGTCTCAGGGAGAGACAGGGCAATATAGCGAACATCGTTTTGTGAAGCCACCTCACCCTCCCTTAGAATAGCCCTAAGATGCGCCCATCCTCTTCTACGTCGATATTTTCGGCGGCAGGAGCCTCTGGTAGCCCCGGCATAATCATCATGTCACCTGCCAGTGCGACTACGAAGCCAGCCCCAGCAGAGAGGCGTAACTCACGAATGTGAATTTTGAAGTCGGTGGGTGTACTTGCTCCTTTGGGGTCGTCGCCAAAGGAGTACTGCGTCTTGGCGATACAGACGCTCAAGCTACTAAATCCGTGGGCTTCTAGCCACTTGAGCTGACGACGTGCTTCGTAACTTAACTCTACGCCATCTGCCCTATAGACCTGCGTTGCTACGGCGTTTAGCTTCGCTTCTAGGGGCATATCACTTGTATAGTTTGGCTTGAAGTGGGAAGGTTGTTCGAGGCAAGTAAGAACTTGGCGGGCAAGCTCCTCTCCACCCTCTCCGCCTTTTGCCCATACATCGCAGAGTGCCACGCGCCACCCTTGAGAGGTGCAGTAGTCTCGGACAACTGCTAACTCTGCGTCCGTATCTTTATAGAAGCGGTTCATGGCAATCACGAAGGGCGCACCTCTATCTGCGACGTTGTGGGCATGGCGCTCTAGGTTGGTTAAGCCTTTTCGTACTGCGTTCACATTCTCTTTATCTAGGCTTTTCTTCGACACTCCTCCGTGCATTTTCAAGGCACGAATTGTTGCAACTAGCACGACTGCATCTGGTGCTAGGTCGGCACTGGGAGCCACAATATCACAGTATTTTTCAAACCCTAGGTCGGATCCGAAGCCTGCTTCTGTAACCACTATTTCACCTAGTTTTCGAGCGAGCATGGTTCCTAATATGGAGCTACACCCATGCGCTATGTTGCCAAAGGGACCTCCATGCACAAATGCAGGCGTTCCTTCTAGCGTCTGTACTAGGTTTGGCTTCAGAGCATCGCGCAAAATGGCGGTCATTGCGCCTGCCGCTTTCAAATCGGAGGCGGTGACGGGTTTGCCTTCGCGGGTTTGCCCTACTACAATACGCCCCAATCGAACTTTCAAATCGGTCAAAGAGTTTGAGAGGCAGAGAATCGCCATAACTTCTGAGGCTGTGGTGATAGCAAAGCCGCCTTCACGCGGTATGCCCCCATTGCGCCCGCCTAGCCCTAAAACGATAGAGCGCAACGCTCTATCGTTCATGTCCATTACACGTGGAAAGGTGATGCTGAGCGGGTTGATATTGAGGGCATTACCTTGATGCAGGTGGTTATCTAGCATCGCTGTAAGCAGGTTGTGCGCCGCGGTAATTGCGTGCATATCGCCGGTGAAGTGGAGATTGATGTCTTCCATAGGGACGACTTGGGCGTACCCTCCTCCTGCCGCGCCCCCCTTCATTCCAAAGACAGGTCCCATAGAAGGCTCTCTTATGGCAGTTACACACCGTTTTCCTAGCCGACAAAGCCCCTGCGCGAGACCTATTGTGGTGGTAGTTTTTCCTTCACCCGCAGGTGT
>JAPLCR010000400.1 GCA_026392135.1 Armatimonadota bacterium | reverse complement strand
CCGCGGAAGGCTTGAACAGCCAGATACAACTCATTAAGGCGAACGCCAGAGGCTATAGAAAGTTTGACAATTTCAGGGTCGCTATTCTCTTCTTTCTTGGAAAACTTGACCTATACCCACACGAAAGCCTATAGACCCAATTTCTGAACCTTTTAGTTCGACGAAGCATATCACCGCCTTGGGCGACTTGTAGTAGAAAATCATGACATCACACGCAGCTGCATTCTGCTCTAGTCTGGTGCAGGCGCGAAATTCAGGAGTATCTGAACGAAAGAAAAGAACCGTTTCACCTGGTATTGGCTTTACGGAGACGCTTTTGCCTTGTTCGCTCACACTTGTACCCTGTACGGCGCATTTCAACAATCCAAGCGTATCCAAAGCCATTAGACGACGGCTCCTTGATAATCCTCCACTATGTCTGCAAGACGCAACATTCGCTCAGAAACATCCGAGAAGGTTTGCCAATCTATATACCCGTCCTCATCCAGAATGCTGTGGGCACTTCCGTTCTCAAAGTGATAGACGGATACCTTGTCTTGCGCGATGAACGCTCTCTCATCCTTCAAGAAGAACCGCTCCGCAAGTTCGGCTTTGTCGCTACTCTTGGCGGCTTTTAGCAGGTTTGCGAGATGGTCTACGATATACGAACTGTGCGTCGTGACGATTACATTGAGACCTGCATTTACCATCATACAGAGGAACTCGGTCATACGCGCTTGCGCTTCGGGATGCAGGTTCATCTCCGGTTCGTCTATCACAATGACATCGTTTTTCTGGGCTAGGTAACGCAGATAGAGAACCAGCAGGGCTAACTCTTTCACCATTGACGAGGCGGCGCGGAGTTCTAAGGAACGCCCTTCGCCAAAATTGTAGTAGAGTTCCCAAGCGTTTAGAAGTATCTGTTTATAAGATACACTGCCGCGAAGTATGTCCTTTTCTAGGAGTTGGGATAGTGGTACATAGTCTTGCTTATCTATGTCCTGCAATGCCTTTCTGTCGCCCCCTTCTGAAACTATCTTTAGCGATTGCGATAGGATATGACGCGCCTCTTTTTGAAGAGTGAGGGGTAAAACGTCTTCTCGGCTATCAGTATACTCAATACTTGAAGGCGGATTGGGCATCTGAATTATCATCGTTCGTTCAACTGGAAAGCACGCCGCATTTGCATAGACTGACCAATGCAGAGTCATAAAGACCATCTGTATAACGATTTCGCGGATTCGGGATTCGGAAAAAACACTGCCCTTTTCCATACTCACAGTTACAAAATCAAGATAAATGTTACCGCTCTCTTTGCGCGTTGAGAATTTAGGGTCACTATAACTTCCAACCGCCCACCCTAAGTTGATACTTAACCTTTTGAGGTTCTCTACAACAAGTTTCATATCCAAATCGTCAAACAAAAGTTGCGTTTTTCCGAAATCGCTACTGGGTGTTCCTAAAAAAACAGGCAACCCCTGAAGAGCGTTTTTGGAAACTGCGTTCAGGTAGTCTAAGAGGCGGGATTCTGCGAAAAGCGCCATATTAATTCGGGCACTACCCTCTTTGACGAGGCGTTGAATCGCCTCATCAATTTCGGGAAATCGGGGGGTGGATAGTGGTTGTAACGTATAGGACTCGCAGAAATTCGTTAGCCCGCTACGCCCCAAAATCCCCGCAAGCGAGTACGCCGCCCACGTTTTGCCCGTGCCGTTCTCGCCCACGAAAACAGTGAGCGGCTTTATCTCAATCTCCGCTTGCTTTATTGCGCCTAAGTTTTGGATGGATACTTTCATACCTGACCTAACCCCCAGTCCCTTCCCGAAACAGGAAGGGACGTTAGAGCGAAGAGCCGTTCTATACTATGATGACCTTTTAGAGTACCAGAAAAGCCTTTTAATACCGTGTATCCGCCCTACGCCGCTTCGGAGAGGGGCTGGGGAGAGGTTGCATTCGCCCTTTCTCTTTACGAAGGCTTATTGGGGTATGTAAGATTTCTGTACCCCAATAAGCGAATCGCGATACAACCCCACCTATAGGTCACGCTCTCCCCGTTTCGGGGAGAGAATCCCGCAGGGAAGAGAGAGGTTAGAAAGCCTTCCATATCTCAAACCCTCCCATATAGCCCCCAATGAGCTTTGCGACGAGAAAGTGGTAAGAAAATGAGACACCCTCACTTCGCGAAATCCACCGCCCTCGTCTCCCGAATCACCGTGACCTTTATCTGCCCTGGATACTGCATCTCATCCTCAATACGCTTGGCAACATCACGTGCCAATTTTATTGCTGAGAGGTCGTCCACCTGCTCTGGCTTTACGATGATACGAATTTCACGCCCTGCCTGCACGGCAAAGGTCTTCTCTACACCCTCCGTGGTGTCGCCAATCTCTTCCAACTTCTTGAGGCGCTTCACATAGATTTCCAGCGTTTCACGCCTTGCACCGGGACGCGAAGCCGAAATCTGGTCGGCGCAGATAACCAGTATATCCTCTAAGGTTGTCGGTTCAATATCGTGATGATGCGCCTCCACCGCATGAATAACGGCAGGGTTCTCTTTGTGCCTTCGGAGGATGTTCGCGCCGATGACAGCGTGGGGTCCCTCTATCTCAAAGTCGACCGCTTTCCCTAAATCGTGCAGAAGCCCTGCTCGCCGCGCAACCCACGCATCGGCTCCTACTTCTGCTGCAAGCATACCGCAGATATGTGATACCTCAATAGAGTGCTTGAGTACGTTCTGCCCGTAGGAGGTTCGGTACTTCATTTTGCCCAAAAGTTGAACAATTTCAGGCGCAAGCCCTGTCGATTCCGTTTCAAAGACCGCCTGCTCACCCGCGTCCTGAATACGTTGATTGACCTCTTCTTGAGACTTATGGACAATCTCCTCAATGCGACCAGGGTGAATTCGCCCATCTACAATCAGGTTTATGAGCGAGATACGTGCGACTTCACGTCGTACCGGGTCAAACGCAGACAGCACAACGGCTTCGGGTGTGTCGTCGATAATAAGATCGACACCTGTGAGGGTTTCAAAGGCACGAATATTACGCCCCTCACGCCCTATAATGCGTCCCTTCATTTCGTCATTCGGAAGTGGAACGACAGAGACGGTCGTTTCGGAGGTCTGGTCAACAGCACAACGCTGAATCACATCCGTCAAAATCTGACGGGCTTTGCGCTCACCGTCACGCCGCGCCTCCTCTTCAATACTACGAATCAGTTTGGCAACAATGTGGCGGTTTTCGTCCTCAACCATCTTCATATATTGGGCTTTCGCATCTGCCGCTGTCAAGCCGCTTATACGCTCCAACTCACCTCTTTGGATATCCTGTAGCCCGTTTAGAGTACGGTGTGCCTCCTCCAATTCTGCTTCACGTTGACGATACTGCACGTCCTTCATCTCAAAAAAAGATGAACGGTTTTCCAGTGCCTCTTCTCTTTGAGCCATCTTTCGCTCTAACTTCTGGATTTCTGAGCGTTGTTCTCGAACTTCCAATTCAGCATCTTCACGGAACTTAAACGCAGACTCTTTCGCGTCCAGCAGGGCTTGCTTGTGAACGTTTTCGACATCTTTTTGTGCGGTTTCGCGGATACGTTCCGCCTCAGCAATAATAGAACTCGCAATCTCTTCGGCACGATTTCGCTCGCGCTGTTCGTACCGACGGGTAATAAAGAAATGTTCCAGAGCGAACGCGACGAGCGCGACGATAAGGAACTCCAGAATAAACAACTGTTGCAAAGTGACTCACCTCCAGACTAGGGACATTAGGGTTATGTCTCAGGCTCCGAAGTTGAGCGATAGTAACGGTAGAGCGCGATGGGCTTCCTCGTCTCCCCTCCCTACCCTTATACATAGTAGTAAGGGGAAAAGGTGTTATTGGTGAGACGAAGCTCTTCACGTTAGCTTTACCGAATAGATAGGCGTTAAGGGAACCCCAAAAAAAGTAAAAGGGGCGGCATTGGTTCAAAACTCTTCTTCATTCACCATAAGCCTTTGAAATACCTGCTTAACTGTACTCCAGGAAAACCCGCGCCGCAATAAAAAGCCAGAAAGTCGACGCTTTTCTGCCTGAAGGTCTGTACCTGACAGCGTTTGAAAGCTTTCGGGGTCAATCTTTTTTGTCGCTGCGCCCATCGCACGCGCCAGTTCGTCTTCCTGCGACACACCCGCCAAAGACTCGTCTATGGTGTCAGAGGCGATGCCTTTCCGTCTTAGTTCGAGGGTGAGGCGAGTTTTACCATACTGTTTTCTATCCGCTCTATCCTCCACCCATGCACGGGCGAACTCGGTATCGTTTAGCCAACCCCGCGCCTCAATTTCAGCGACGACTGCCGCGATTATGTCTTCAGAAAATCCTCCGCGCCCAAGCCTACGCTCTATCTCTGCTCGGCTTCTAGCGGTGGTTTCTAAGTAGCGCATGGCGACTTTGCGTGCAGATTCCAGTACATCACTGCTCATATCACACCTTTTTTGGGAGGGGCGGCAGGAGTGCTGGGCAACGTAGCTGGCTTGTCGTCCTTTTTGGGCTCCTTAGAGGGCGTTTTGTCGTCATCGTCGTCATGCTGAATAATCTCCAACTTCATAGAGCCTACACTCTCTAGTGTCTCTTCATCTTCTTTGGTTCCTACCAGCACGTCTTTGTTGAATTCGACCTTTTGTCCCTCGGTATCTTCGCCATGTACGGGCGCGAAAAGTTTCATTTTGTCCGCTTTGCCATCGTACTCCGCGTGTTCAGCAAATAGTATACGCTCTATCTCTTTGCCGTCTTTGTTTTTCACTTTCTGCTTGAAGGTGAGATTGCCAAACATTTTGACGTACTTCTTTTTATACTCGTTCTCCACACGGTCACAGTAGACGGTAATACCGCGCCCCCGCTCTTCAGATACGCTGACTTTTTTGTCGTCTTTCGCGCCATTTGTCTCGCCATCAGGTTTCGCGATTTTACTCCCTGGCTTCTCTTGTATTTTATCGCCCGGTTTCGGGGCTTCATCCACCTTTTTCTTAGGCTTCACCTCCATAATTACGTTTTCTGTGATGATGGCGAGTTTTTTCTTTGCACTATCATCCACGACTACCTTATTACCTGTGATATGAGCTTTCTCAGTATCAATGACGATGTTGCCTTCTGCTTCAAGCACCTCAGTATCTTCGTGATATTTTGCGGTGTTACCTGTAGCCGTAATATCTTCGGCTGTATAGCGCAAGTTCACACCGTAGTGGGTTTTGGTTTTGCCCACGTATCTGGGTTCATCCAGAGAGAGATGTGCTTTCTTTTCCTTTTGAGCGGATTTTTCCTTTGGGAGTCCTGGGATAGAAGGCGTGACCTTTGCAGGAGGAAGCTCCGTTTTCTGCTGTGCGTGGGCGACAGCACCCACAATCAAAAGAGCGACGACAGTGGTACGCGCCAATCCTATGTCTATTTTCACGGCTATTTCCCCCTCTGTTGCTTAATAGATTCGCCGATCTTCTCTAATGAACTCGGTAGTGTTAAATCTATATGTCGCGCCATATAGTCCCTGTTCTTCAGGTCAATGGTCATGTTTTCGGCAATAAACGGTATCTCGTGCCATCTCCCTGTAACGGTGCCAGGGCAGTAGAGTTGTTGGCTTCGTACACTCCAGTACATTTTATCAGTCTGAATGGTTCCCTCTTTGAAGGTTGCCCGCACCCCATCTACACACTCAATGAGCTGCTCTGAAAGGTTGAACCGCGTACTATTTGCGTAGAGCGTTACCTCTTTATGTGTAAATGACGCGCCCTGATTACAGAGTATCCTCTGCTCTAGCCTCGGCTTACCGCTCTGCTGGAGTTCCATAAGGATAAGGTGCGGTGTCTTCATTTCTATACCCGAATCCGTCTTGAAGCCCACACTTCCCGACATTATAAACTTCCATTTGAGGGTGTAGAGCAGAGCAAGGTCGTATGGCAAATCACCTTGTTGCCCCAGCGTATACTCTCCTTTATCGGCATAAAAAGTGGCAACCTTTTTGCTCAATGGCATTTTGTCACTGGAGGACTGCACGGAAGGAGTGGGGAGAGAGTAGAGCATCCCATCGCTAATCTGCGTAATGTTGGCACTACGGATATTGGAGAGAGCGGCTCCCGGCTGACGGTCAAACTCTATCACCTTAGCGTGAAGCGACCAGGTGGAGCGACTGTCTACGGTAGCCGTAAACGTGGCGTTTTCAAGGCGAATGAGTGGACGCTGGTCGCCTCCGAGAAAGGAGGGTAGCGGCAGTTTGTAGTATATCGCCCACCGATACACCAGAAAGAACGCCGATAGCACCCCCATGAGTGTAACCCAAGGAGTAAGCCATCGGCGTAACCGTTGCCCATTACCACGCATAAGGAGACCTTATATCCTCTCCAGAGGCAGAACGGAGACTCTCTAGGGGCATCCGCTAGTGGGTGGCGGCGGTGGTGGTGGGTTGTTAGGATCTGACCCGCCGTAGAGTGTGATTTCGCTCAAGCCGATGTTGGTAGCGGCGGAAACAGGTATCGCAATGGTACAGGCAGCCAGGTCGTAGGTCTTGCCCTTATACACAGCGATATTGTAGTACCCCGTTCCGGCGGGACGTGTCACGGTAATTGTTGTTACACCTGCGGGTACATTTGTGAAGGTGAATCCTCCCGAAGCGTTCGTAGTCGTGTGCAGGGTTGTTCCTGTCAACTGCACAAGGACATTGGGGACAGGAAGTACCGTAAAATCGCGAACCACTCCTGTAATAGTCCGTCCTGTTCCACCACCTCCTCCACCGCCTGAGCCGCCATTACCACCGCCTCCGCTACCACAACTTATCAGCCCTAAGAGCATGACAAGGACGCAGAGAAACAGCAAGGAGGAGGGGAGTTGGGGGGAGCGCTGAGTTACTTCGTTCTTCATAAGAAGCGTTCCTACCTTTGGTTGCTAAAATTTGGGTCAATACAAAAACGCTACCCTCAAAAGGGTAGTGTGGTAGGGTTGAGGCGGGTGGGGAGAGAACAACCTCAT
>JAPLCR010000349.1 GCA_026392135.1 Armatimonadota bacterium | reverse complement strand
GTACTTGAGGGCTTTGGAACCGTTGTACTCTGCCAGAACGCGGGTAATCGCCGCGGTCAGGCTCGTTTTACCATGATCCACGTGACCGATTGTACCTATGTTTACGTGCGGCTTACTCCGCGCAAACTTCTGCTTTCCCATATCGAAAGGTATCCTCTCCAGAAAGGTAATGAATATGAATGTACGTATTGCGATTCAGAATTCGGCAACGAATGGCGCGAAGAGAGCTAACCGCTCTGCTCTGCGCCATTCTTGCCGTCTATCTTGTGAAATCCTCTCCTATCTTCAACGTTTCCGAAGAGGGTTAGAGGTTCACGAAAACACGGCGATTCCGCTAGTCGGTCGCTCCCAATAGAGAGCGGTATCCTGAAGGCACTACGCCTTAACAGTCTGCTTACTATTAACCTTCGCAAGCAACTCTTCCGCAACGTTGCGGGGAACCTCTTCGTAGTGTGAAGGCTCCATCGAGAAGGAGGCACGTCCCTGCGTAGCACTACGCAAGTCGTTCACATAACCGAACATCTCTGAAAGCGGAACTTGTGCCTTAATCGTCTGCACTCCGCCCAAGCCCGGCTCCATGCCCTCCATCTGTCCGCGTCGGCGATTGACATCACCGATAACGTCGCCCATGAAGTTCTCTGGTGTAACAACCTCAACAGCCATAATCGGCTCTTTAAGGTAAGAACCCGCCTTACGAAGCCCTTCACGCATAGTCTGCATAGCGGCAACCTTGAAGGCGATTTCGGAGGAGTCCACTTGGTGGAACGAGCCGTCCATAACAGCAACCTTAACGTCTACCACAGGGTATCCTGCTATAACGCCGCTCTCCAAAACCTCACGCACACCTTTTTCAATCGCAGGGATATACTCTTTCGGAATAGAACCACCAACAGTCTTATTCTCGAAAACAAACCCCTGTCCCGGCTCTTGCGGGCTGAGGCGAAGCTCGCAGTCTCCATATTGACCAGAACCACCCGTTTGCCGTTTGAAGGGAACACGAGCAGTTGCGACATTGTGGATACTTTCACGATAGGCTACTTGAGGCGCACCGTAGTTCGCTTCAATACCATACTCGCGCTTCAGGATGTCAATCTTGATGTCAAGCTGAAGTTCACCCATGCCGCTCAGAATCGTCTGTGCCGTCTCATGGTCAGTCGTCACGCGGAAGGTGGGGTCTTCAGTAGACAGCTTATAGAGAGCCGTCGCAAGTTTATCTTGGTCAGACTTGGTCTTAGGCTCAATAGCGATAGAGATGACTGGGTCTGGGAAGGTGATGTTTTCCAGAAGAATAGGAGACTTCTCATCGCAGAGCGTGTCGCCTGTCTGGGTATCTTTCAGACCGACGATTGCGGCGATATCGCCTGCACATATCATCTCTACGTCTTCGCGGCTGTTAGCGTGCATACGCACGATACGTCCTACGCGCTCTTTCCGCCCTTTGGTTGCGTTCACAACCGTCTGCCCCGTACTAAGAGTACCAGAGTAGACGCGGAAGAAGGTGAGTAGACCATACTTATCCGTCGCGATTTTGAAGGCTAGACCGCTAAAGGGTGCAGAATCGATCGGTTCGCGGGTGAGCGTCGCCAGAGTATCCGGATCCTTACCAACGGTGTCATCAACGTCAACAGGCGAAGGAAGGTAGTCAATAACCGCGTCGAGCAACAGCTGAACGCCCTTATTTTTGTAGGCAGAGCCACAAAAGACAGGAACAACGGAGCCGGCAAGAGTTCCTTTACGGATTGCGACCATTATCTCCTCTTCAGAGATAGGCAAGCCTTCAAGGTACTTCTCAATCAGGTTCTCATCTGCATCAGCCGCCGCTTCAATCAACTTGGTGTGATACTCATTAGTAACATCTACCAGGTCGGCAGGAATATCTTCCACAAGAATGTCTTTGCCGATCTCGTCCAGATAGCGGTAGGCTTTCATCGTTACAAGGTCAACAACACCTGTAAATTCAGCCTCTGAGCCAACAGGAATTTGAAGCGGAATGGCGTTCGCACCAAGACGCTCACGCATCTTCTCTACTACGCCGAGGAAGTTCGCGCCCAATCTGTCCATCTTATTGATAAAGGCAATACGAGGGACTTTATATTTGTTGGCTTGTCGCCAAACGGTCTCTGATTGAGGCTGAACACCACCCACAGCACAGAATACAGCAACAGCACCATCCAGCACGCGCAAAGAGCGCTCCACCTCAACGGTGAAGTCTACGTGACCGGGCGTGTCGATGATGTTGATACAGTGGTCGCTCCAGAAACAGGTGGTCGCGGCGGAGGTGATGGTAATACCACGCTCCTGCTCCTGAACCATCCAGTCCATCGTCGCCCCGCCATCATGAACTTCGCCTATCTTATGAGTGCGACCTGTGTAGAACAGGATACGTTCTGTAACGGTGGTCTTACCGGCATCAATATGCGCGGCAATACCAATATTTCTGGTTTTCTCTGATGTGTATTCTCGTGCCATAGTTTTGTCTTCGTTTCTCTTAGTCTCTCAAACCTACCAACGGTAGTGGGCGAAGGCTTTATTGGCATCCGCCATGCGGTGTACCTCTTCACGGTTCTTAACAGAGGCTCCGGTGTTATTACAAGCATCTACCAACTCGCCAGCAAGCTTCTCTATCATAGAACGACCACCACGCTTGCGAGAGTTGTTTACTATCCAGCGAAAGGCACGAGCGACTTTGCGCTCTTGTCGCACTTCCACGGGAACCTGATAGGTGGAACCACCTACGCGGCGCGGGCGAACTTCCAGTTGAGGCATACAGTTCTTCACTGCCTGCTCAAACACCTCAAGCGCGGGACGCTTGGTGCGGGCTTCCGCAATCTCTAGTGCTCCGTAGAAGATGCGCTCAGCAATACCTTTTTTACCGTCTACCATCAAGCGATTGATAAAGCGTTGTGCCAGCTCACTCCCATAAATGGGGTCTGGGGTGAACACTCTAACTTTTGCAGGACCTTTTCGTGGCATATCAGACAACTCCTTGGAGGGCTTCGGGTGAACCTGCCCCTGTCTCTTACGATTCTCTAAAGCACGCTTCGCAAGGCGGGAGCGTGCCGCTGAATTTTTTCTTAGCAAAAAGCGTACTGCATCTCAGCAGTACACAGAGGGGTTTCCCCCACTAGCCGTGGTCTATTTTGCCTTAGGCTTCTTCGTTCCGTATTTAGAACGGCTGGACTTTCGGTCACGTGTTCCCGCGGTATCAAGGTGCCCACGGACAATGTGGTAACGAACACCAGGGAGGTCTTTAACACGACCGCCGCGAATCATGACAACAGAGTGCTCCTGTAGGTTGTGACCGATGCCGGGAATATAGGCGGTGACTTCAACCTTATTGGACAGGCGCACACGGGCAATTTTACGAAGTGCGGAGTTCGGCTTCTTCGGTGTGACGGTTCGGACGACGAGGCACACACCGCGCATCTGCGGATTGGAGCGTAGAGCGGGAGACTTGGTCTTCTTGACGATACGCTTGCGACCTTTTCGCACTAACTGGTTAATCGTGGGCATTCTTCTCGTTTCACCCCTATCTGCCCGTAGGCAGTCACTACTAGATTTGAATGTTGGTTGCCCCGTTCATAGAGGCGGACTCCCCATAAAAGGGAGAGAGTAGGCACTAAAAAATCCCTCGTTGCCAAGTCGGAGGGCAGACAAGGGACGCACGGCGTTCTACAAAATTAGGAACTACCGAACTATGCAGAATAAGGGCAAAAAGCCTTTGTATCCGCCTCCTTTGATGTTCTGCTCGCTACCACTACGCATTTCAAACGCTGGATAGACACCGCAACTCAGCAAACCTCCGTATTGTACACCTCTTCTATACTGAAAGTCAATATCTCAAGTGAGAATACCGTAGGATTCTTACGGATTGCTGTGGAGAAAATAAGCGGTATAATAGAGACAAGAGGCTAAAGGCTCAATTACAACAAAAATAAAATGCAAGACAACGTGCAAAACTACCACCACGCCTCTCTTTGACGAGGCGCAGATGTGTAGGCTAGAAAACTTCCGCCCAGGAGCTTTCTTGAAAGGACTGAGCGCAACCTGTGAACACACTCTACTTCGGCGACAATCTGGACATACTACAGAAACACGTCCCCGATGAATCGGTAGACCTTATCTATCTTGACCCTCCTTTCAACTCGAACAGAGACCACAACGTGCTTTTCAAAGAGCAGAGCGGACACGAAAGCCCTGCACAAATGAAAGCCTTTGGGGATACTTGGAACTGGGCAGGAGCGATGGAGGCATGGGAACACTTTCCAGAACTCTGCCCGAACGCGAAGGCGATTGAACTGATGCACGGCTTTCATAGTGCGATAGGCGAAAACGACGTAATGGCGTATCTTGTGATGATGGCTCCCCGCCTCTACCACCTCCACCGCGTTCTAAAGCCTACGGGAAGCCTCTACCTCCACTGTGACAGCACCGCATCCCACTACCTTAAACTCATTTTAGACTGTATCTTCGGAGCAAAAAACTTTAGAAACGAAATCATTTGGGAACGAACCAGTAGCCACAATGATAGTAAAAAATGGATGCGTGTCCACGACATTCTTTTTTACTATTCCAAGTCTTCATTACTCACATGGAACCCTATATACCTCGCACACAATTCAGAGTATGTAAACAGTTTCTATCGCTATGAAGATGAACGTGGACGATATAGGTTAGACCATATAATTCGTTCTGCTTCAATGGGACATCGCCCTAACCTTACCTACGAGTACAAGAATTATACGCCGGAATGGGGCTGGAGAACAGTAAGAGAGAAATTAGAAAAACTAGATACCGACAACCGTATTGCATGGAGTAAGACTGGTCGCCCCTATCTAAAGCGTTACCTTAGTGAACAAGCCGGTAATGCTATAAAATCTGTTATCACAGACATTCCACCAATTGGAGCACTCGCCGCAGAACGACTAGGTTATCCAACACAAAAGCCACTTGCCCTCCTAGAGCGCATCATCAACGCCTCTAGCAATCCTGGCGACCTAGTTCTTGACCCCTTCTGCGGGTGCGGTACAGCGATTGTAGCCGCGCAAGACCTCAAACGCGCATGGATAGGGATAGACATTACTCCCATCGCTACGACTCTCGTTCAACAACGCCTCAAAAGCACTCACGGCGCGATAGACATAAGGCTCAAAAGCAAGGACGACCCAATAGACCGTTCCGTTTTCGCTGTTGTAGGGCTTCCTACGGATATAGCGGGAGCGCGTCTGCTCTACGAAAAAGACAGTTCGCACAAAGACTTCGAGATGTGGGCGGTGGGCTT
The DNA here is from genome assembly GCA_026392135.1 of Armatimonadota bacterium. Classification (GTDB taxonomy): domain Bacteria; phylum Armatimonadota; class Chthonomonadetes; order Chthonomonadales; family Chthonomonadaceae; genus CAIJLM01. The sequence continues at coordinate 4,798 of JAPLCR010000349.1, read as the reverse complement.
GGTTCCCGCTATTCCCCAAGAGAAAAAGGGCGCAGACTCCGGTATAGATGGAATTGCCTATTTCCATGACAACCCCAAGAAGCCCTCCAAAGCCGTCATACAAATCAAGGGCGGACACGCAACCGTTGCACAGATACGCGACCTACGCGGAGTCATGGTAAGAGAGAAGGCGCAACTCGGCTTCTTCATCACCCTAGAGCCGCCCACTCAACCCATGAAGAACGAGGTGACATCCGCAGGTTACTACCAACCGCCCTCCGGAGTGGGGCGGCGCGTGGAGTGTGTACAGATACGAACCATTGAGGAACTGCTCGAAGGAAAGAAGTTCGACTTCCCGCTCTACGAATCCAATATCTCCTTCAAAGAGGCAGCGCGGCTACAAAAAGAGAATACGCAACACGAACTCGAACTATAGAGCCAACCCGCCCAGAGGCTTTCAAGAAAGGATTGAGCGCAACCTGTGAACACACTCTACTTCGGTGACAATCTGGACATACTACAGAAACACGTCCCTGATGAATCGGTAGACCCTATCGGTAGTTGTCACACCTGTCTGCTTGCAGGGTTCATCGCAAGGCAATATCTTGCTACCGTAGCATTGTGCAGAGAGATATGTTAAAAGAGAGTGAAGATACCTGACGATTGAGACAAAGGAAATGCCATGCCGCTCGAATTTGAAGAGAACTCCCGCGTAGAAAACCAAGTCGCCGCCTCTCCGTTCGAGGAGCCTTCCGAGGCGGAACGGGAGTTCGTGGCGGCATGGAAGGAGAAGCAGTATAAGCTATGCCTCGAACTGTTTCCGAAACTTCCCGACGAGCTGTCGGATAGTGCCCGGAGGCTCCTCGTGGTTATTGCGCTACATTCTCAGATAATGGCGACTCACGCCGCTCAGTTACGCAAAGAGTGCCTGCGCCGCTACCTGATGAAGTCTCCCGCCCCCTACCTTTTGATGGAACTCAAGTCGCTTCTCTTCGACAAAGACCCGGAAGTTCAAGAGATAGCGTTTCAGATGTATCAGTGGGCGGGGCGGGCGGCGTTTCCCCCGTTGATGGCTCTGCAATCAAGATTGCAGAGTCTCAATCCGCGCACAAAAGCGAATCAGAGGGGCGTAGTCCATCTCATGCGTCTGTTCGGAGAGTTGAAAGACCCTAGGTGCATGAGTATCCCTGGGGAAGTTCTTCTGGGCAAATCTCCGAAATTCGGTCATGTGAAAATGTTTCGCAATGCCCTCAAGTATGGGGGATGGTGTGTTGTCGCCTCCTGGCTGAGTATCATTGGCGGCTTTATCGGGATAGGTCCCTACTTTGGCGGCGACCCCGCGCAGATGCCCGCCTACGTTGGAGTTGTGTCAGGCGTCGCGAGTTTTTTATATGGAGTTTCAATGCTTGGCGTTATCTGTTGCTGGGGTTCTGCGCTCTTTTTAGCGCCCTTTGTCTTTTCGGGAAGCAGGAAAGCGTTCGCCCTGTTTCAGGAGGCGGCGGTCGCCGCGATGGAGAGTATTGGGGACAAGCGGGCGCTCCTCTATTTGATGCCATGCGGTAAAGGGGTAGACGCAACTCCGCGCATTCATGCGCTCGTTCTCGCACTTTTGCCCCTCGTCTCCGAAAAGGATAGGGAGTGGCTCGGCGACAGCGCAAGCGACTGGATGAAATCGCGCATCCGTTATATGGGCGGCGATGCTATATTTCTCCGATCCGTTGGCACAGTTGGCGATGAGCGCCTTATTTCCCCGTTGAAGCGCATTATTAGCTATTCCAAACATGGCGCGGCGAGAGAAGAAGCTATTCGAGCGCTGGCGGCGCTGGAAGCGCGACGCGACACGAAAAAAGAGAACGGATAACTCCTCCGCGCCGCCGCCATTCCAGACGACTCGAAAGCGACCCTGCTTCGCCCCCTGCAAGACCATCCAGCCCCGCAAGAAGAGAAGGATCTCCTGCGTCCCGACGAGAAGCCTGATGTGTAGAAAGGGCTATCAGCCGCCGCGAACCGGACATAACACTAACGCCGATATTTACTAGGTGCTAAGTGTGACCCCACCCTACCCTCAACGCAGGAACTCCTACCCTCTCCGCCGAATAACCTCCCATCACACTCCTCACTCGAAAGGAACCGCAACCATGTTCCTCGCCGCCTGCCTGTTAGCAGGGCTAATCGCTATGACCGCGCCGAAAACCGAAGCCCCCTACCTACGCGCCGAACTCATCGCAAAGCCCGAATCCCTTCACAATCACGGAAGTTGCATCGTGGAGACCCCCAAAGGAAACCTCCTCGTCTGCTGGTATCGGGGGTCGGGAGAGCGCACCGCCGACGACGTGGCGGTAGTCGGGGCGCGACTCCAGAAGGGGCGCAAAAACTGGTCGCCGATGTTCGTCATGCACGACACCCCCGGCTACCCCGACACCAACCCCTGCATGATAGTAGACCCGCAGAGCCGCCTCTGGCTCTTCTGGGGAACCGTCCTCGATAACCACTGGGAGACCGCGCTCACCAAGTACAAAATCAGCGCCAAATTCGAGCAATCCGACTCCGCGCCCGTGTGGGAGCAGGAGAAAATCCTGCACCTCAAGCCCGGCGAGGAGTTTCAGCGGATAGTGGAGCGCGACCTCGACAAACAGTGGCTCCCCTACGCGCCCAGTATCAAGCCCGACCAAAAGGAAAAATTCGAGACCGCTCTCAAGAACCTCCACGAGTGGGCGAAGGTCAAACTCTACACGCGACTCGGCTGGATGACGCGGGCGCATCCTACGTTTCTGGCAAGCGGGCGCATGATAGTCCCGCTCTACTCCGACAGGTTCGACTTCTCGCTCATGGCGATAACCGACGACGGCGGCGCGACATGGAGGGTCAGTGAACCGCTCGTAGGCGCGGGAAATGTACAACCCTCCATCGCGATTCGCAAGGACGGAACGCTCCTCGCCTACTTCCGCGACAACGGCATGGCTCCCCAACGTGTTCAGGTCAGCGAATCGAAGGACGAGGGCATGACGTGGACGCTGGCAAAGGATACAGAAATGTTCAATCCGGGCGCGGGGCTAGAGGTTCTCGTTCTCAAGAGCGGTAGGTGGGTTCTCATCAACAACGATACGGAGGACGGGCGGCACCGGCTCGCCCTACACGTCTCGGAGGACGAGGGCAAGACGTGGCGCACCGCCCGCTACCTCGAAAAAGACGACGCAAAGCAGGGGGGAGGCTCCTACTCCTACCCCTCCATCATTCAGACGCGAAACGGACGTATTCACGCCACCTACTCCTACACCCCCAACACGCAGAACGCGCTGAAAGAGGGCAAAGGCGAAACCATCAAGCACGCTGAGTTTAACGAAACATGGCTACTGGAAGGCAGGGGAAATCTATGAAGCCGACTACTCGGTATCGTTGGGCAGTGGTGGGGATGCTCTGGTTTATCTGCTTCTTCAACTATGCGGACAGGACAGCCATCTCCGTCGTCCTGCCCGTTCTCAAGGACAAATACGGATTCAGCAGCTCACAACTCGGCATGATAGGCGCGGCGTTTATGTGGGTCTACGCGGCGACGGCTCCTCTTGCGGGTCAGGTCGGCGATAAGTTCTCACGCAAAGCCGTCATACTCGGCGGGCTGACGATTTGGAGTGTGATAACGGGCTTCACAGCCGCCTGTAGCAAGGTCTGGCACTTCGTACTCGTGCGCGGCTCGGAGGGGCTAGGCGAGACCTTCTACTTCCCCGCCTCCATGTCCCTCATCAGCGACTACCACGCGAAGGACACCCGCTCCCGCGCCATGAGCTTCCACCAAACGAGCGTCTACGCGGGTACGATTGGCGGAAGCGTCTTCGCGGGCTACCTCGCGCAGAAGTACAACTGGCAGATGCCTTTCATCCTCTTCGGGGGGCTGGGCGTTCTGTTGGCGGGAGTACTCTGGTTCTTTCTTCGCGAACCCGCCCGCAACGAGGCAGAGCGAAACGCGGGGGTTGAGGAGTTCGTGGAGGCGGAACAGATTTCGTGGTGGCGGTTTATACGCGAACTGACGCGAACCCCCTCCGCTATGCTCTTGCTTCTTGCGTTTATGGGAACCAACAGCGTCGCGGGGGTCTTCCTGACATGGACTCCCACCTTCCTCAAAGAGAAGTTTGGGCTGAACCTCGCCTCCGCGGGCTTCAACGCCACCGTCTTTATCCAACTCGCAAGCATGATAGGCGCTCCCCTTGGCGGACTGATGGCGGATGCACTTCGCAAACGCTACCCGGGCGGGCGCATGATGGTGCAAGGGATTGGGACGCTACTCGGAACGCCCTTCATCTTTGCGTGCGGCTACCTGCGCGACCTTCACATATTGCAGATTTCAATGGTTCTCTTCGGGCTATGTAAAGGGATACACGACTCGAATATCGTGGCAGGGATGTACGATGTGGTTCCGCCGGCACGACGCGGTAGCGCAGTGGGTATGCTAAACTTCATTGGGTGGATAGGCGCGGGCTTCTGTACGTGGCTTATCGGCTACGTTACGGATAAAGGCATCCCTATGAGCGTCTCTATCTCCGCAATGGCGCTTATCTATATCACCGTCGCGACGCTCTTCTTTATAAGCGCGTTCGTGTTCGCGCCCCGCGATGTGCGGCGGTAGTCTTGTGTGAAGGAGGTTGCCAGTGGATCCTGTACTCATCTTGTTGTGTTCGATATACCAATACCTTCGCCAACGGATGGCTTGAAATCTCATCTGGCGGGGTAGTTTTTGGTGTTGTTCCTCTTGTTTTCGGCTCTTGTCGTAGCCTCATTCTGAGGTCATAGCGGCGTGTTTTTGGCTAGAATGGATGCAACCGAG
>JAPLCR010000178.1 GCA_026392135.1 Armatimonadota bacterium | reverse complement strand
TAGAGAGAAGCGAAGCAACCACGACTAAAATCACGGAGCAGATGGCAACTCTACTTGAGAGCCATAGTAACGACAAAGAGGTCTAACGCTACACCTTATGGAGATATAAGCGATGCGCCGTGAATCTAACGCAACGCGATGGGACAAAAAGCCCTGGGTAAACGCACTATACTACCTTGGGGGGCTTGCCATACTTTTCTTTTTTGGATTTTTTATACTAGGTAGGATATGGGGTACGGCGAAACCCGCTTCCGATACGACCAGCACGCCTACTCCTAACGACAGTATCTCTACCGCACAGGCTCAACCTACAGTAGCCCCAAGCGTGCCGCCCAACGCACCCTCTAACACACACGATGCCCCGCTCAATTTGAAGTCAGGACCCTCTATTGAAGCCATTGAGCCGAACCCAACCCAAAAATTTTCCGAACCCGCCCCTACGCCTAAAGAGCGTAATACAGAGGAAGAGCAAGACCCCAGAGCCGTAGATAAAAGCGATGAGCAGACGCAAGAACCAGCAACTCTTGATGGCGTGAAGCGCAAACGAAATCGTAAAAATGCCACTTTAGGTGACGAAAACACCGATTCTAATGCCGAAAAAACGCCCCGAAAACGCAAGAAAAGTGACGAAAATGGCGATACAAGCACCGAAAATCGCAATACTGAGACCCAAAACACAGAAACTGAACTCCTACCTACCAACAAATTCTACCGTGTGCAGGTAGGAGTTTACTCCACTCGTGAGGCGGCAGAAGCCACTAAACAGGAGTTGGAGGGCAAGGGAATCACTGCCCATATTCGCCCGACCACACGTAATGGAAAGCCCTATTTCAGTGTAGCCGGCGGAACCTATAAGGTGAAAGCAAACGCAGAAGCCCAACGCGACAAGATGAAAGAGGCAGGAGTAGACGCGTACATCAAGGAGGATTAGTACCTCCTACGCTCTGCGTTCTTTTCCTCCCAAGCGGCTCTGTAGCCACGCGCCTGCCACTATCCCTAGCTTGCGCGGAGTGCTTACTCGCGCCCGTTTTTCATAGACGTTGTAGTTGTTTCGCTCAATACTCGTCAGTATTCCTCGGTAAATCTGTATCATAATGCGTAGAGTAGAGCGTCCGGCAGGAGATACCAGAGGCAGTAGTAGATTCGCTTGCCGATAGTACTCGTTGGCACGCCCTGCCTCAAACTTTATCAGCGCACGGAGGTTTTCCTCCACTACACCGCTTCGCAACTGCTCTTCTGTCACCCCAAACCTGCGTAAATCCTCTTGCGGTAAATAGACTCTGTCGCGCTCAATATCCTCTTTCACATCGCGCAAAATGTTTGTAAGCTGGAACGCCAACCCACACGCCTCTGCATACTCCAATGTCTTGCTGTTCGCCTCATCAAACCCCCATACATGAATACAGACAAACCCTACGATGCTCGCCACACGGTAGCAATAGAGGTAGAGGTCGTCAAAAGTCTCATAGCGTGTAATGGTCAAATCCATCTCAGTACCATCTATTAGCTCATGGAAATAGTGTTGGGGGATATGGTGTTTTTTAACGGTGTCGTGGAAAGCGGGCAGGATTAGGCTATCGCCGTAGTCACCTTCAAAGGCTCTCTCTAGTGCAGTACGCCACTCGCGCATCTCCTCCTCTTTGGATAGGTTTACCGCCGCTTCATCTGAAACGTCGTCGCTATAACGCATAAAGGCGTAGATAGCACACATTGCTGCCTTTCGTTCGGGCGGCAGTGTGAGGAAGGAGTAGTAGAAGTTCTTGGCTTGCGTTTTGGCTACGTGCTCGCAGTAGCGGTACGACTCGGCAAGTTTTTCTTTTGAGAGAGTGAGAGTAGGAGACACGATTCGCAAATTTCCTCTGGATAAGTTTCTGTTGGCTTGAAAGGGCTTGACGAAATTCCTTTAGTAAAGGTTATTTATTAAAGGACGTTTTTGTAAGTACCGTTTAGAAAAGAGAGGCTTACTCGACAGCCCCCTCTCTTTTTAACGTGCTGTTATACCGGAGAGTAGACGACCCAGTAGCATGGCGACTTGCCGACTCTTGGGAATAGAGGGGCGTTTGGTAAGTACATCGTAGCCCTGCGCCTCTATACGGCGCAACACCTCCAGACCCCCACGGCTAAACATCTCAACATCGAGGCGCACGCGTCTATTTACGGTATCACACAGTTTTAAGCCCTCCTTGAAGAGGAGATGTGTGCGCTCTACCTCAAACCGCATAAGATTGGCGAACTCTGGTGTAAACCTGCGCTCTCGTAACCACTCCTCTTTTACTCCGAACTGCTCCATATCGTCTAGCGGGATATAGACGCGGTTCTTTTCAATGTCGCGGGTCACGTCTTGCCAGAAGTTTGCGAGTTGGAGGGCAGTACAGGTTTTATCGGAGAGGGCGAACCGCTCTTCATCCCGATAGCCGCACAGGTAGAGTACGAGTTGTCCTACTGGGTTCGCGGAGTAGACGCAGTAGTCCAGCAGATCTTCATAAGAGGGGTAGCGGGTGAGGGTCTGGTCTTGTCGAAAGGCTTTTAGGAGATTTCGGAAGGGGGCGGCGGGTATCTGGAACTCCTTGACCGTCTCCTCTAGTGCTACGAATGCTGGATGGCGCGGTTGCCCCGCGTACATCGCGTCTAACTCCTCCTCCCACCAGTCTAGCAGAATAAGCGACTTTTGAGGGTCGTCTATTTCGTCGCCCAAGTCGTCGCTGATGCGGCAGTAGGTGTAGACGTGATAAAAGTGCTTTCGGAGGGGGCGCGGACAGAAGACGGAAGAGACAATGAAGTTCTCGTAGTGCGACTTCGCTAGGCGTTCGCAGTACTGCCGCGCCTCTTCAATGGTGTAGGCTTTTTCAACGCGATAGGGGTGTTCAATCTCCGCGACGGTCATTAGGGTTCCGATACTGGTTGGAATGAGATATTATACTCGTTATAGGGCACAGGGCGCAAGATGTTTGTATCTCCGTAAGAGTTGATGGCTACGGGAACTGGGCACTTAACCTCACCCAACCTCTCCTTCGCAAAGGAGAGGAGCCTTCGTGGTTTTGAGATTGGGAAGCCTGTGCGCTGGGTTCCGAGTCTGGGGCTTTTGGCATTACTCTTCTCAGTTACTCGCCCATCCAGCAGATTCACGCCTATCTATTCAAGGCGAGTTATTTATCCAAAAGACCTGCGCCCGCATGGGGCAACTGCTGAACTCTTACTCGAAATGTGTTTGTAATACTTTTAAAGGAGGATGGGGAATCAACAAAAATTGTGTAGATATTTGGCAATACCTTCGCCAACGGATGGCTTGAAATCTCATCTGGCGGGGTAGTTTTTGGTGTTGTTCCTCTTGTTTT
>JAPLCR010000063.1:5157-15530 GCA_026392135.1 Armatimonadota bacterium | reverse complement strand
CCTTCATCTTCATCTGCGGCTGAGGTCGGTGTCGAAATTATCTGCTATCTGACGAGTCCTTCTGCGGAATTAGAGCGTAGAGATAGAGGAGTGGGTATGCCCACTCGTGAAGCATTTTATAGCGGCGAAGGACAGGTAATGCTCTCTTCCTACTCCTCTTTGCCAGCAGAGAAGCTCGGCAAAGTTATTGAGAATGCGTTTCGGCGTTCAGGATGCCCTGATTATATGCGTTTTTCTAATTTACTTGGAAGAACGCTTCAACGTATTATTGAAATACCAGAATCGACGGATAAAGATGCTATCAGCCTTAGTGTAAAAGAGATATGGAAAGAATTTGAGCGAAATTTTGAAACGCTGAATATACCAGTAGAACTCCTGTAAGATGCAAAAGCCGCCGTAACGCACTGCGTCCGGCGGCTTTTACCTTTGAAACACTAATGTCTGAACTTTCCAAACAACCCACTCAGTTTGGCGCAGTTGCGCCCCACTACGACCTACTCATGCAGGGCGTACCCTATGCCGCGTGGATTCTCTATCTCCGTCAAATTCTGAGTGTATGGAACGTGACACCGCGTACCGTGCTTGACCTCGCGTGTGGGACGGGAAATGTCACGGAGCTGCTGCTAGAGGAAGGGTATGACGTAGTAGGCGTGGATATTGCAGAAGATATGATAGCACAAGCGCGAAACAAGGCGGACGAAAAGGGACTCACTATTCCATACTACATACAAGATGCCGCTGAACTCAATTTAGAGAAGCGACGCTTCGACCTCTGTGTGAGCCTTTTTGATAGCATGAACTACATTTTAGAGCCGAAACGCTTGCAGATGGCTTTTGAGCGCGTATACGCACACCTCAATAAGGAGGGGCTGTTTATATTCGACCTCAATACCGATTTCGCGCTTCAAAATCAGTTTTTTGACCAAGATAACATCAAAAGCACCGAGCCTTTGAAGTATGATTGGCGCAGCACCTACTACCCTAAGAGCAACCGTTGTAAGATAGATATGCAGTTCGCATACGCACAAGAGGGCGGCGAAATCATGCAGTTTAAAGAGGTACACTGGCAGTATGCCTACTCTGTACAACAGATAGTAGAGATGCTTACTGCCGCAGGCTTCTCCCTCTACGAGACCTATCAAGCCTACACGCTTCGCTCCCCGTCAACAACGGCAGACAGAATCTTCTACGTGGCAAAGAAGAGGGCGTAGCTCCGTATCTTCACCTCAATCGCCATATTACCTTGTAGACATACTTCAAACGTGTTACCTTATTCGTATTCACCACTCTAACTGTTAAAACCGCCGGAAAGGATAGATAAATATGCAGTCAACTTCTAAGCGCAACAGGCTCAAAGTAGTTACACGCCGCCTTGTCTTGATGGGGAGTCTATTTGGATGCGCTACAGCACTGATAGGTTGTAGCTCTGCTGGTACGACCACCGTCACCAATAACCTCGCGCTGGTAAAAGGGCTGAATGCCTATATTCCTGCTGCTGGAGTAGATGGCACACTTGCCATTACTACCGGTAGCACATCGTTTGGCTCTCTTGCTTTTGGGGTACTGGGAGGCAATATCAGTGTAACCGCCGGCTCATTTACGGCTTCAGCTACAGGAACCGGCATTGCGACACCGCTCACGCTTGCCGCCCCCGTTACTCTAGGCGGAAATAATTCACCCTACATACTTGCCGCTATGGGGCAAGAGGGGCAGGTGGGGGCCCTTGCGCCGCATCTTGCAGTGATTCCAGGCTATACAACGAACCAGTTCGTGATTCCTGTTGGTCAAGATGCAATACGAGTCGTGAACCTTTCATTGAATCCGAATCCTCTAGGTTTCTATCATACGCTTGGCGCGGCTGTAACAACTCCTGTCATGGGAGCGTTCACAAGCCTAAACTACGGCTACGATGGCGCGGCGAACGCCTATGTGCTTATCAATACCGTGCAACTAAGAGATTTTGCGATAGTGGATTCAACGGCTCCAACAGTGCCACTTACTCTGGATAGCGGAACCAATCTTGGCACGCAGGTTATTCAGACCGCTCAAGCCTATACGCTCTATATCTATGGGCAGTCGGGCAGTGTAACGCACCCGCTAACGGCAAAATGGGTATTAGACTATTCGCTCTTCTAGGGCGTATGGCAGTACAACAAATCCCCTCCATCGAACTACCTCAGTACAAGGTAGTCTTTTGGAGGGGATATTTAGCATAAAGGCTCCGCTTTTGAGACTTTGGAAACGTCAGATAGTCTGACCAGCGTAGTCTTGTGCGCGGAAAAAATGCCCTGTTGTTCCATCGTCAAGCAAAGCGGGGACGAGAGCACCGGGGAGAACGGACTCGACGGAGTTGGGAGCATTGGGTCCACCCAAATCGGTACGAAGCCAGCCCGGGTCGAGCAAGTTTATCAGCACTCCCGCCTTTTTTAGATGGCGTGCGGTATCTGTAACAAACTTATCCACAGCGGCTTTGGATATTGAGTACGCAATCAACTCAGGTTGATCCTGGATACCCGACGTGACATTGACGATTCTTCCCCAGCCTCGCTCCACCATTCCGGGAATAAGTCCATGACAGATACGGATAAGAGCGGTGACGTTGACCTCAAAGCTTTTGCGAAAGTCCTCCGCAGGCACGTTCTTCCAGTCGCTTCGGTAGGGAGTCATGACGGCGGCATTGTTGTACGCAATATCGATGCCCGGCACAAGGGACAGCACCGTCGCCAGCATGGTGTCCACCTGAGTCTGGTCAGATAACTCCGCGGCAACTTGATGCACCTGCACCCCCTTTGCCAATAACTCCGCGGCGAGTGCCTCGGTATGCGCTAGATCGCGGCTATGAAGGACTATGTTACAGCCATAATCAGCAAGACCGAGGCTGACTTGCCGCCCAATTCCTCGGCTTGCGCCCGTTACTAACGCCCATTTACCAGCGATGTCTGCTTTGTTCACTTAGTTGAACCCCTTTCGGTAGGTATGCGTTTAATGTTCCAACTGCCAGATGGTCAGCCAGAGAACTCTCTGAAAACCTTAGCGGGATGCGCTCTTAGGGAATAGCGTTGCGCCCTGCCTTTCGCGCGGCGGATTCCATAAGGATGAAAAACGCCTGCCCCTCCGCTGAAATGCCGGGCTTGTCGAAATGAGGAGCACCTGCGACACCTTGAACAAACCCGAAGCCGTCCACCTTAGCGCGAACCCCGACGCGCATCTTGTCGGCTCGTGGCAAATAACTCTCTGGTAGCCAGCCGCCGCGTGCGCTCTCGTATATGGCGTAAGCGAGCATAGCGGCAAGGTTGGTTTCAACAAATGAAGCGGGGTTATCCACCTCATCATAAAACAGACCATCCGTCCTCTGATGTGCAAGGCAACCATCCAGCAGTTCGCGGAGCATAACGGTAAGTTGGTCACGGACGGGTTTACTATCGGCGGGTAGCGAGCGGAGGATACGCGCTAGGGCGGCGGCTGTCCAGCCGTTCCCGCCACCCCAAAATTTAGGGTTGACATAAAGCTGCTTTGGCTCAGACCAGCGGTGGCGCATCAGTTTTTTGTCTCTATCCCAGAGTCGGAGATGAACTCCGCGTAACTGGGCGACTGCCTCATCGTATCGCCCTGCCGCCGCGAGAAATGGCGGTGTGGTGAAGCTGCCGTCAGACCACATCTCCCTCTCCTTTGCCTGATGGTACGGTGTTCCGTCGTCGGCGCGAGGCGCGCCCTGTAAGGCAAATTGAAGCATATCATCGGCGGCTTTCACGAGTTTTGGGTCGCCGGTCTTGCTTGCCGCCCACCACAGACAGTCGCCGAGCATGAGCGGGTCGGTAGTCGAACCGCCCAGCGCGGCGACAACGCCGCTCTGATTGACGCGAACGAGGGAAGCGTGAGCCAGCGCGATAGCGGTGTCCCTCTCTCCCGCTTCTATCAGCGCCTGCCCTACTACGCCTTGCTCCCACGACTCGCGCTGGAAACTTAGCATGGCGGACAAGGCCTTTGCCACAAGCGGGTCTTTCCTAAGGTTTGCGGCGAAAGCGGCATCAGCGACATAGGTGTATTGAGACATATCACGTCCTCCATCTTTAAGTTGGGCAAGTTTAAGCCTTCTGGTATCTCTCGCCTGTACAGTAGTCTCTTTTAGGGAGCAGTTTGCAAGCCAATATATCTGTCCGGGAACCGTACCCAGATTGGTAAAGGTAATTCTCGCATTGGTGTCGTCCCAAGGTCCCTCAAACGTGAAACGTATCTGCTTCCACTCAGTGGGTACCGATACCTCTGTCACAGCTCCATGATGCTCCCAAGGCGCGTGGTTCTGCATACAGTTCACGGTAATCACGCCGGGTTGATGGGCTTTCGCCCAAAACGACAGTGCGTACCTCTTGCCCTTCTCTATCCGCAGTTTGGGTTGGTAGACCTGCAATCTCCATGAGCGGTCTCCTACAGTGAGTACCTTCAGGCGAAGTGCCGCTTTGCCACCGGGTCCTTCCTGAACGACCTCAGCCTTGCCTGTAGCGCCAGCCTCCTCAACAACCCATTTCGCACGGCTATCTGTAAAGGCACCGTTGACCAACATCTCTTGAGAGGTCTCATGGAGGATGGGAACAGGGAGCGCAGGGGGAGCGAGAGGTTTGCCTGCAAGAGCCGCCTTGACGTAAATGCCCCAGTAGTTGGTCGGCTTATAGTCCCAACCCGTAAGCAAACAGGGAGAGGCACTTGTGTGAAAACTCCATGCCGTCCAACTTAACTTGTGTCGGTTGATGTAGGATATGACCTGTGATGCCCATGTTGGGGTATACACATTCTCATGGGGCGGGTCGCCCTGTTTCCAGGGTTTTGTACCGACTTCACCAACAAAGACGGCGTGTTTGGCTATTGTCGGGGTGACATGGGTATCCCAATCCTTCTTCCAAGGATAGATATGCGTGCCATACAAAACACCGCTGCCTTTAGTATCTGTGAGAGCGTGACCGTTCACGACACCGCTTAGGTCATAACCCCAGTCAAGTCCTCCTGCCACCACCACGTTCTTCGCACCTGTCGCCCTCACCGTGTTCAGAAGTGTCTGCATCCCTGGTGTATGATACTTGAGGTGTAAACCACGTTTTGGGTCGTCGTTGCGCTCTTCAATATTGCCACCGCGATGCCACACCTCCCAAGAGACATCACGCGGCTCATTGTAAAGGTCGAAAAGCACAGCGGGGTTGTTGGCGTAGCGCGATGCCATGTCCTTCCAGAACAGAAGGCTATTGTCATCGGGCATAGAGTGCTGACCAATATTTCTGCCCCACTGACCGCCATTTGACCAGTGTAGGTCGAGTAAGACGTAGCCGTTATGGGAGGCTATTTGGCGGACGACACTGTCTACCACCTTGCGATACGCGGTGCCACCGTCACTCGGAGGTGTCCCTCCTACCTTACCGAACCAGCGGTCTTGTGAGAGTGGTATCCGGATAAGGTTAGCGTTCCAATCTTTCATGGCAATATCTATGGACTGTGTTAGGCGTTCGCCCGTGCTGCTCCAGTCAAGGCTAGGGATGTTGACACCTTGGAGGCGGACTACACGCCCTCTACCATCCTTCAGATGAGTTCCATCGACATGGAGAGCTGGGGGAGCTGCGACTACTGAGCCGCCCCACAGTAAGAGTGCGCCTACGATAAGCGGCGATAGAACCTGTCTCATTTTTATTTTCACCTGCTTGTCTCTTGGGTATTCCGGGTTGGTAACTGTTGGTAGTAACCTTCTGGCGAGGAGGTCTTTTTTGTTATTGAGGACTCGCGCCGAGGTGGCGCACAAGAGCCTCGCACTACGAGCTGAGGAGTAATTACAACGCGCTGGGGACTCGTATTAGGATGTGTTTTCCGAATACGCGCAATCAACAGATTGACGAACTGAGCCGCAAGAGGCTCAATATGCCCCCCAACAGTTGTGAGATGGGGACAGATATAGGTAGCCAAGTCTAGGTTGTCAAAACCCACTACCGTCATCGCTTGAGGGATAGGTATGCACATATCGGCAAGGTGCCCAATAACGAGAGCGGCTAGAGAGTCTTGGTAAGCGAATATCGCAGTAGGAGGAGCGGTTAGCCCAATCAACTGTATCACTCCCGACTTTACCTCTGCATCGCTATTCGCCACAAGTTGCATCTCTTCAGAAAGCACAAGACCAGCCTCTTCTAGGGCGGTTTTGAACCCGAAGAGGCGGTCATAACCTCCGCGATGAGAAGGCTTACCCAATATTGCGATACTGCGGTGTCCAAGCCCAATGAGGTGTTGGGCTAATGCGTAGCCCCCCTTAGCATCGTCCCCCATTACCATATCAATGTGTTCTGCATCTTCTACCCAGCGCCCCCGCTCCGCAGTCACCAGTAAAATACCGTCCACTCTCTGTTCACGAAGGGATGCGAGGCAGGTGTTTTCCGCCGCTTGGTCTGCACCGCTGAGATGTAGTTGTAGGCTGTAGCCCGACTCCCGTGCGAGGTCGGCAACTTGTTGAATCAGTTTGGGATAGTAAGGATTTGAGACCTCTGGAACGACTAAGCCGATAGTGCGCGTGGATTGGAATCTAAGATTACGGGCGACTTGATTGACCTGATAGCCTGCTTCACGGGCTAAATCCTGAATACGTTTTTTTGTGTCGGGGTGGACGAGAGGGCTGTCCGCCAGCGCACGTGATACGGTTGAATGCGACACTCCCGCCTGCCGTGCGATGTCTTCTAGGGTAATCAAAATAGGCTCCTGACGACTAATGCAATCGTGTGTATTATGAAATACACACGATTGCATTGAATTGTACTGGAACTATTGCGCCATGTCAAGAGGGGGAGGCAGAATCGTGAGGCGGAAGCGTGCTCTTTGTTTTTAGGCTCTTCAGTCACTGGCTTACCGGCGGAACCCTGTTTTCATACTCCCTCTTTAGTCTGCGACACAGAGAGCCATTTACGTATGTGCGTCTGCTGTTTTGGCATCTTTGGCGATGTTTACCCACGTATGAATATGCGGCGCACCTCGGAAGTGCCAAACAAGAGCCGGGCCTTCTAATCTCCAAATATCCCACACGCCATCTGCTCCCAGGTCTTCCTGTTTGTAGAATGCAAGGTGGATTTTGTCCAACCCTCCATTCGCCTGGATATCGCGCATGACTTCGCTAGCATCGGAGGGGCGATAGGGGGCTAGTAGAGTGTGCATCACATTGTGCACCAGCTGTTTCTGGTCTTTGGAGAGTTCACCAATAGCAATTCCCGGAAAAACTCCCGCCTTGCCTTGAAGCTTAATACTATCCTCACTAGGGGCTTTGTCGAGCAGCGCCACACCGCGTTGCTTCCCATCCAAGGCTTGAAACACACTGTTTGCCTGTTGTGCCTGCTCCCAATAGACATTGCCGGGGTGGTTGGGATCTTCGGTATCTTTGGGGGCGTGTCCGTAGAAAATGGGTCCGCCGAATGCTGCGTTTGCATTGGAGTGACCATCAGCACGTAGTGTAACGTGCCGCCCTGTTAACACCCATTCAAACTTGCGGCTGTGTGGGTCTCCAAACATCGCAACGTGATACTGATCTAGCCCGCCGCCGTCGTTTTTCATCTGCTGGACTATTTTGGGGTACCACTCTTCTGTGGTGATACCTCTTAAAATACCCTCTACCATTTTTTGCTGGTCTGCGGTGAAAACCTCGGAGATAGTGGGCTTAACAATCGCCCAGTTTGCTTGCACCATGCTTCTCTTGGGATGCTCCCAAGACATACAGAGAGTCTCCTTTTGCTTTGGGGTCAGGCTCTCAAAAAGGGTCTTCACTAAAGACTCTGCTTTTGGAGGTTTGGCGGTCTGCGCGGCAACAGGCAGGAGACCTACCGCAGTGCTACCCAGTGCGATTCCCCCAACGGTAGTGCCCACCGTTCGCAGAAAATCGCGTCGGCTAACGCTCTCTGTAACCCTAGAGGTTTCTGAGATATCGCTGCCCAATGTAGTTTCGTCCATCTTTTTACTCCTTTAGTGTTCGGTGAAATGAGGTAGATATTATGGGCATCAGCCACATTCTCAGATGAGGCTATACTAACAAAATAAAGTGCCTTAGGGAGTGCCTAATATCTTCTCTAGTCTACCAGTATTATAGTCCTGTTGTCGCACGCACTCAAACGAATTTGTGCGGTATCGCTTCCTATCAGAAAAGTGGTACTATTGTAGTACGTTAGAAGATGGGGCGACCTTAACAAACTTGCAGATTGCCCCTCAGAAGAGGGCAGTCTCGTCAGTTTGTGGTATAGGGAACACTGCTCTATCCCCATTGTGAGGCGTAACCTGTATCGTGTATTGCGGTTGAACTGACGTGTACGAGAAGTCTTTCCTGAAGGCGATGAAACGGTCAATGCAGAGTGAACACCCCATTTGTGAACCCCGCAGGGCGCGAATGGCTCGACTCCGTATGGGGGAGAGCCAAACTCCGCCTATAGAACAGGCTCCCACTCTCGCTGAACTGCACTCCCTCTATACCAATAATATAGAACGGATACGGCACGGCACGACCGGAGGGGCAGCAAAGGCACAATTTCACTACGCTAAAGTCTCCCCTGATGCGTTTGAGGAGTTAGTAGACTATCTTGAGCACAGAGAGTTCCCATCGCTTCGAGCAACTGCGACCTCCTCTTGGATTCTAGGACAGGCTCGCCTCTCTATGGGGCAAAGCCTCCGCGTAGGCAAGGCACTGTGTTATATAGTACAGAAGCGTAGACGGGGTTTAGGGGTAGGTTTGAGGAAGATAGTGAGATCTGCCCTTCTGCCAGGAGTGGGGATAGTGGGCGCGGGACTATTGGGCGGATTTGCCCTTAACTATGCTCCGATTAGTGTAGCAAGTCTTTTTATTCAACGCGCCACACTCGTATTTGTTCCGTTGCTAGGCTTTCTTACTTGTGTGATACGCTGGCACGCGCTGATAAGCCAGAGGAGCGACGCGGCTCTCTCTGCTGTGCGTACTCTTCAAAAGTGTGCTATTCCCGAAAGCCTGCCTTGTCTGTGTGAGGCATTTTTTGACCCATACCTCTCGAAAGCCGCTGAAAAGGCACTGCTTTCCACGCTCCCACAGCTTACCAGTGAGAGGTATGAGCGGCTCGACCCGAACCTTACGCAAAACCTGTGCGACCTTCTTTTGGACTGTACACCCTGGCACCCTCCACTCGTATTTGCGCTTGTCGATGCACTCGAAAAGGTGGGTACAAAGGACGCAATACGCCCATTACAGCGTGTTTTAGCGCAGATAGACAAGAGTACCTTTCCACAGGCAGAAGGACTTTGGGCATTGGCAGGGCGTGCGCTTGAAGCCTTGAGAGAGAGGGCGATTACTGAAGAAGAGCGTGTAATAGATACACAAGAGCCTGAGTATCGCTAGTGGGCTGTTTTGCCCGAGCAGAGTGTATGCTGTTCGCCGACTTTGTGAGATACAGTAGAGGTTTTAATCTGTTTGCACTTCCCTTTTCATCCCTTTAAAGACTGTCCGAGGGCAGTCTTTTGCGTCGGTAATGCGACCTAGTAAAAGCTCACTCTTTTGGGAACTAACCGCGAACCACGCGAAAAAATGCGAAAAAGCCCCAATCTTGGAACAACACGCACAGGCTACAAATCTCAAACCACGAAGGCTCCTCTCCTTATTTTGACAAGCCTATTGTAGGAGCCTAACCACCTTGTAGACAAGTCCCTCTCCCAAACTTGGGAGAGGGATGCCCTAAGGGCAGGGTGAGGGCTAGGCGAGGTTATGTGAAGACTCCCGCAACCCTGAACTCTTTCTAGGCTCCGTCTACTCAGTCTGTGGGGTAGGCTTTGGAGTACCCCAACCGCCTCCGCCCGGTGTCTGAACTGTGAGGGTAACTCCTGCGGGGCAGGGAGCAGAGTATTTACCGGGTAACTCCTCAATCCCCGCGCCGGAGAGTTGCCGTTTATTTTGCCCCTTTCCCCCCTCTGCCCCCCCCTGCAAGCCGTAAGGCGGAAACTTGCGTCGCTCAGTGATGAGAGATACGTGAGCCTCGGAGAGTAGCTCGATAGTACGGATAAGACCATTCCCACCCCGATATAGCCCTTTGCCTCCTGTGTCGTCTGCTATTCTATACTCAAGCACTCGTAGGGGGTAGTGTGTCTCCAGTGCTTCAATCGGTGTATTACGGGTATTGGTGCAGTGGGAGTGCATGGCGGAAGCCCCATCTCCCTTGGGCGAAGCCCCAATACCGCCCCCCAACGTCTCGTAGTAGGCGAATGGGCGTTGGCGGATGGAATCCCAACCCCCAATGAGTACATTGTTCATCGTTCCTTGGCTTGCGGCGGGAACTCTATCGGGCGCGAAAGGGGCGAGTGCTTTCAGAAGGGTGTCTACAATGCGTTGGGAGGTTTCGACGTTTCCTGCGGCT
>JAPLCR010000063.1:0-5116 GCA_026392135.1 Armatimonadota bacterium | reverse complement strand
GCGGGCATTGACCACCGTCCCTTCTGGCATAATCACATTTACGGGGGCATTGCGGCCTGCATTGGTGGGAAGATCGTCCTCGATAAGGCATCGTACTACATAGTAGCACGCCGAGCGCGTGATAGCCTCTGTTGCGTTGAGTGCGCCGTGTACCTGCGTCGCGCTTCCCGTAAAGTCGAACGTTATCTCGCCTTCTTCTGTAATCTCAACGGTGATACGAATTGGGATAGAGACGGGGGAGTTGCCATCGTCATCCAGATAGTCCGTTGCGGACGAGGTTCCTGCGGGGAGGTTTGCCAGAGTTTTACGTACTATCTCCGTTGCGTAGGCGATGTTTTCAGCAGTGCGGAGTTTGAAAACTTGCCAACTCTGTTGTATTACGAGCGCTTGCAGGCGACGGATCCCCGTCTCGTTCGCGGATATTTGAGCGGCTAGGTCACCGCGTCGTTCGTTTGGGGTACGAGAGTTCGCGCAGACGAGATTCTGTATCTCTGTGCGTAGTTGATCCTTTTCCATAAGGCGAATTGGAGAGATAACCAAGCCTTCGTGGTATATCTCCGTGCTGAGGGGAAGAGAGCCGGGCGAAAGCCCTCCAATATCGGCGTGGTGCGCTCTACTTGCGACATAGCCGATAAGGGTACGGCGTTTCAAGGTAGGAAGTTGCTTTGGTGTGAGGTAGACGGGGGCGATAAGCGTGAGGTCAGGAAGGTGGGTTCCGCCAAAACGAGGGTCATTGCAGAGCCACATATCGCCCTGCTCCCACTTCACTGCGGGATGTAGAGCCTCCATCATAGAGGGCATTGCCCCCAGATGAACGGGGATGTGTGCGGCTTGTGCTAGAAGCTGCCCCTCCGCTGAAAAGAGGGCGCAGGAGTGGTCAAGCCGCTCTTTAATATTGGGAGAGTAGGCGGTACGCTCTAGCGTTGCGCCCATCTCTTCTGTGATGGCGGAGAGGAGATTTCGCCATACCTCCACTTGAATGGGGTTGAAATGTCTTGCTGAAGGCATGGGCTTCCTTCCTTCCGTTTGCACGGTGTATAGGGGAGTGTGCGACTCGCCTAACCTCGCAGGTCAATGCCCGTGCGAATATGATGCTCCATCTTCTTAAAGCCGATAGTGAGTAGTTCACTCATATTGCGAACATCCTCGGCGTTGTACTGCATAAGCACTTCACGGGAGTGTAGGTTGCCGTTCTGATATTCGAACCAGAGGCGAACGGCATCCATACCGCCTAGCCCTGTCGTTTCGTTAGTGCGTCCTATTCCCAACTGCGTCTCGATTTTCTTGAGTCCGCCCCGATACCCTAGCCGGCGTAACAGGTAGCAGAGGTCTACGTGCAGTTGCGGCATTTTCAAAGAGGGAAAAACCCGCCGGATGAAGGGCAAATCGAAGCCCGTTCCGAAGAATGTTACCAGTATAGCCGAGTCTTCAATGGATTCTGGAAACTCTTTGAGGTTCTCTCCTTTCACGAAATGGTGCATCGTGCGCCCATCGAAAACACCTATTAGCGTTAAGTCTTCCGCGTCCATACCTCCCGTCGTTTCGATGTCTACGAAGGCGATACGATGCCCAAAGGAGGGAACTGCTCTCCAGTGTTCGGCTGGTTCAAGGTGCTTTGCGAACCAAGCGTAGTCCTCATCGTCAAGACGCTTCACCGACTCTTCGATGACGGGAGTAAGGGCGGTATACTGCATTTCTGAGAGCGGGAGTTCGTTTCGAGATAGGGAGAGATACTGCCCCCAGTCGTGAATACCGTCTTGCCACAGCCTCAGTTCAGTGGCTCTCCCAATGGTAGGGGCGTGAATAAAAGTCGCTTCGAGTACAGGAGACTGACTCATCTGTGGTATCCTTTAATATGCGGAAATGTGTTACCCTCTTTCGTGATAGGAGTGCTGTTTTCCTTGTGGAGAGCGTGATTTTTGTAGCAATCTGTTACGAAAGGGCTTGAGGCACGTCATACTGGAACAGAAGAAAATACGAGAGGAGTTTTACAAACCATGATGAATCGAAAGTTGATGATAAAATCGACGCTTGGCGTGATGGCTATTTTGAGCGGCATCGCACTGCTATGTCCTGCCTCTGCTACTCCTGCCGAGCCGAGTAGCAACATACACGACTATGTGTGCAAAAAGCTGGACGACTTTACGGCTACCAGGCGTGTACTCGCCCATGACGACAGGGCACTCCGCAAAATCAGTAATGATTTTGGGCTAATCTACCAGATAACAGGTGATATTAAGGTGAGCTACAAAGAGGAGAATCGCCTTCGCATTGAAGGGAGTATTAACGCCGCGAAAGCCATCATGATTGTGAGCGGAACGAAGCAGATAGTTCGCATCCCAAACTACGGGCTGAATAGTACCAATGACCTCGGCGAAAGCCCTGGTAAGCGCAAAACGCTTCTGGATATGGGGCTTATCTCGGAGGGCTATCTCGCCTATACACAGGCGGCTTTTAAGGGCATACGCCCTGTCGCAGGAACCCCGTGTGCTGTATTCGAGATAACCTACAAGCGCAAAGACCTCGATACCTCGCACCGTGTAGTGTGGATAGACCCAAAAACAAAAGCGGTGCTGAAGCGTGAAGAGTACGATCAAGCGGGTAAACTTAACGCAGTCTTTACTTATAAAGAGCCGAAAGAGATTGAGCCGGGAGTTTGGTTCCCAGCCTCTATTGAAGTGACAAACAATCAAGGGCAGAAGGCGGGGGCAACTGCCTATACGAATGTGAAGGTGAATACAGGGCTAGACGAAGGCATCTTCAAATAGACTCCTGTTTTGGAGGGTGATACGCCCTTCTTACTCAAAATACTGCCCGTTAGTTTGTGTTACTGGTGACAAAAGCCGCGTAACTCCCCGTACTTATAATAAGGGCGCGTTGTTGCGCGGTTGAAATACTATTCCATTGATTCGAGGATGTGTTCGCATGATTAAACGTGTGCTTGTGGTTCTAGGTTTTCTCGCAGTCGTTGCCATTTTCTTTCTTCTTCTGCCTAAAAGCGAATCCAGGGTTCGGATAGTTCCGCACACAGAGGTGCTAAACCGCAACCTTGGTTTGGGGGTGCAGTACTGGCTGAACAACGAAGAGATATTGGTTCAAGAGGATAGCTATGCGAATAGCGAGTTGCAGGGTGCTCAACTGCTTCGCTACAACCTAAGCGAAAAGAAGAAGACCCCAATTGCTGGTCTCGCCGAGAAGCTCGGTAAGCTCATTATTCGCTGGCAACTATCTCCCGACCGCCAACGGCTTCTTGCTGTTGTAAGGACTGGCGATAAGACCGAATTTGTGACTATAAAGCTGGATGGCTCTGAGGTTGTGCGTGTACCTGCAATCTACCCTGGTGAGTATTTTTGCGGTTGGCTGGCAGATAGCACTGGGTGGCTAGAATTTCAAGAGAAGTATAAAGACAAATCTCCGAATGTGGTAACACATGGGCTAGATGGTAAGGAGATACTGCCTCGCAAGAAGTTCTCTACCCTCATCTATGAGATGCGAATGCGGCTCTATCAGAATATGTTGCCCAATGGGAACTGGTACGAGGTACCTTATCTCGAAGCCGGTGCTATGGGGGCTGGCAAGCTCCATCTTCAGTTGAAGGGTTACAAAGACCCTACAATACCCCTAAAGGAGTTCGAGATTCTGGTTCCGTCTGATATGCACTTGAGTGCTTTTGCGCTCTCGCCAGATAGGACTCAGATAGCGTGGTTGTCTTACAGTGAAAAGGGCGGTGGACCCGATGGCAACGAGTATGCCCAGAGGCTTCTGATTACGCGCCTAGACACGAATAAGACTCAAGAGATCGCCAACGAAGCTATCAACCTTGATATTGCAACACGCCAAGATTCAGATAGGCATCTTCTCCTGACGTGGTCTCCTGACGGCAAAAAATTAGCATACTGCTTGAATGGTGAACTGCGTATTGCGGACTATGGAGCAATTCAAGGAACTCCTCCTCCTGCTTCTGCCGCCCTACCAATAGAGTAACGCCTGTTGGTTTTGATGTGGGCTAGCCTGAGATATAGAGAGGAGTGCAGATGTAATTGCGCTCCTCTCTAATTTTGTTGTGTGCCGCCCGATAGCAGGAAGGACTAGGACTCGTTGACGGCGAACTTTAGGAGTGAAACAACTCTGTAGGAGGCAATAGTATGGCGAAGATAAAACAGTCTTTAGCTTGGTGGTGCTTTGGGCGGTTCATGGATTCTAGTGACCTGATTAAGCACGCAAGCGCGTTCGGGTATGCCGGCGTGGAGATGGCTCCACAAGAGGTGTGGCAGCCTGTTTTGGATAGCGGTATGAAGGTGATTACTGTTGCGGGGCATAACTCTCTGTCGGATGGGCTGAACAAACGGGCAAACCACGACAGAATTGAAGCGGAGATAAACGCTAACCTAGAAGTGGCAGTAAAGTGGGGAGTGCCTTGCCTGATAGTGTTTAGCGGAAACCGCAACGGTATAGACGATAAAGAGGGGCAAGGCAACACGATTGACGGCTTGAAGCGTGTAGCGAAGGCGGCGGAGGATGCAGGGGTTACGCTTGTTTTGGAACTACTAAACTCGAAAGTAGACCACCATGACTATCAGTGTGACAGAACCGATTGGGGCGTGGAGGTCTGCAAAGCCGTAGACTCGCCTCGCGTGAAACTGCTCTACGACATCTACCATATGCAGATCATGGAGGGCGATGTTATCCGCACTCTCCGCAACAACATCGACTACATAGGGCATTTCCACACGGCGGGCAACCCGGGGCGAAACGAGTTGGACGAGACGCAGGAGCTATACTACCCCGCTATCATGCGTGCTATTGCCGCGACTAACTATAGCGGCTACGTTGGGCAGGAGCTGATACCCAAAGGGGATGCGCTTGCCGCGCTCGAGAACTCGTACAAAATCTGTGACGTGTAGGGAAGTGTAAGAGGGTGTTGAATGCAGATTAGAGGGGTAACCTCCACTGCTGAGTGAGGCTGGTTTTAAGGGGGTTGACTCTTTCAAGAAATTTTGGTATAATAAACCATAGGTTTTGGTCAACCGTCCTTATTTGCCCATCGGCTTTTCTTGCTATTGCGGGAAGAGCCGTTTTGCTTGCGGGGCGCATTGCAAAATATCAAAACACAAGT
>JAPLCR010000272.1 GCA_026392135.1 Armatimonadota bacterium | reverse complement strand
GGGAAGAGTTCAACGAGGTAGATATTGTCGATGTCATTGTGGAGGTAGAAGCCCCCGACCTCGAACCGCTCTTCTCGTATCGTATTCCCGACTCGCTACGCAGTACGCTAACTCCCGGTCTCTGTGTTCACGTTCCCTTTGCGGGGCGCGACCTGCTCGGCTACGTTTTGCGGCGGCGTAAAATACCCATTAGCGACCCTCTCGTCCCCAAACTCAAAGATGTTATCAGCATTGTGCAAGGCTCCGCCGCCCTCAACAAAGAGCAACTCCACCTTGTGGAGTGGATGGGCGATACAACGGTCTGTAGCCTCCTCGACTCCGTGCGTTGCGTCGCCCCCGCTCTGCTCAGTTCTCGCGTCATTACTCTAGTTAGGCTACGCGATCCAGACGTGCGCGGCGTGGATGTCGTCAACTCCATTCCACAGGCGCACCTTATCGAAACGCTACGCGCCCTCGATGGCGAGGCGGAGATAGAGGAGTTTCGGGAACGCGCTAATATCGGTAACTTCCAGAACGCCTACTCCGTCCTCCTCAAGCGCGGACTCGTGATAGAGACTCGCGATGTCTCGCGCCCGCGAACCGTCTACCGCACAACGCGGGGCTATGTTTTAGGGGCAGTCGCTAGTCTTTTGGGAAGCAGAAAGCCCTCCGCGAACCAAGAGCGAGTCCTCACCGCTCTGAATGAGTGGCAAGCCGTCCATTCTGAACCCATGCCCGCCGATGCCCTCCGCGAACTGGCGGGGGTCTCTCAGGCGGTTCTGAAAACCCTACAAGATAAGGGCGTACTGGTGGCTTCGGAGATAAAAGTGCGCCGCGCTCCTGTGCATGGCTCGCTCCACAAAACAGAAGCGCCCATCCTCTCAGAAGGGCAAGACAGAGCCGCCAAAACGTTACGCCACTGCATAGAGAGCGGGGAGTACGCGCCTACCCTCCTCTTTGGTGTGACGGCGAGCGGCAAAACAGAGGTCTATCTCTCCGCTATCGCCAACACCCTTGCGATGGGGCGAACCGCTATCGTTCTCGTTCCTGAAATCGCGTTGACGGCGCAGGTGGTGGATGTCTTTATGAGTCGGTTTGGGGAGCGGGTAGCCGTTCTGCACTCACGGCTATCGGATGGAGAGCGGCACGATGAGTGGCGCAGGATGCAGTCGGGAGAGGCGAAGATCGTGGTGGGAGCGCGTTCCGCTATCTTCGCGCCGCTGAACGATGTGGGGCTAATTGTGGTAGACGAAGAGCATGAAGCCTCGTATAAGCAGGAGAAAACTCCGCGCTACAACGCGAAAGCCCTCGCTACAGAACGCGCCCGTATTAGCGCCGCGACGCTTGTGCTTGGTAGTGCCACGCCCTCCATAGAGAGTTACTACCATAGCGTACTGCCGGAGGGTTCACCGAAATCTGTCGTGCGGCAGTTCTTGAAAATGCGTAGCGAATCGGTCTTTGAGGAGCCTCTGCTGCGTATTGAGATGCGAGAGCGTATAGACAACCGTCCGCTTCCCGCCGTCCATGTAATAGACCAACGTGCCGACTTCAAGCAACGCCGCGCGCTCTTCTCCGCGCCTCTCGCGGATGCGATACAGGACAGGCTGACGCAGAACCAGCAGACTATCCTCTTCCTAAACAGGCGGGGTTACGCGCAGTTCATTCTCTGCCGTGACTGCGGCTACGTCGCGAAGTGTCCCAACTGCGCCGTCTCTCTCTCGTTCCACCTCGCAGACCGCGCCCTGCACTGCCACCACTGCGAACATATCGGCAGACCGCCCGCGAAGTGCCCGGACTGCGGAGAGCCTCGCGTCAAGGCGTTCGGCTTGGGTACGGAGAAGGTAGAGGAGGAGGTTCTGCGGACGTTTCCCTCCGCCCGCGTCGCTCGCCTCGATAGAGACACCACCTCTACGAAAGGGGCGCACTCGCGTATCATTCGGGAGTTTCGGTCAGGGGAGGCGGATATTCTTATCGGGACACAGATGGTCGCGAAGGGGCTAGACTTCCCGAATGTGACGCTCGTGGGGGTCATCAGCGCGGACACCGCTATCAATATGCCCGACTTCCGCGCCGCAGAGCGCACCTTCCAGCTGCTCACGCAGGTCGCGGGACGCTCCGGGCGGGGAACTCTGCTCGGCGAGGTGTTCATTCAGACGTTCAGCCCCGAACACTACGCGGTTCAGGCGGCGATTCAGCACGACTACGAGGACTTCTATCGGCAGGAGATACTCTTCCGCAAAGAGTTGAAGTACCCGCCCTTCTCCCGCTTTGCCAATCTTATCTGCACGGATGTAGACGAACTTCGCGCCGAACAGAAGGCGGACGCGCTTGCGGAGGCACTACAGCGGGTCTGTCCGCCCGAAGTGGAGATAATTGGTCCCGCCCCCGCGCCTATCGCTCGCCTCAAAAACAACTACCGCTTCCATGTCGCCATTCGCGCCGCCGTAGACGCGCCCATCGCGAACCTGATTCGCTCGGCGCGTCTACTTCTGCTTCCTGTTGACCGCGCCAGCCTCACGATAGATATTGACCCCTTGAGCATGGCGTAGGAGAAACACCCAACCTCTCCTTCGCAAAGGAGAGGAGTTCTTGTGGGTTGAGATTAGGAAGTTTGGCACGTTGTTCCAAGTTTGGGGCTTTGTGCATTTTTTTCGCGTGTTTCGCGGTTTTTACTCCCATAACCCTGAACTCTTACGCTTGTCAGGGCAAACGCATCTAAATATGTGAACAGCTCTCAATAACTTTCCGAAGATATTTGTCATCCCATCCCGCCTTCGTTCTTTTGACCTTAATTCCGTTCTTACAGGTCTTC
>JAPLCR010000281.1 GCA_026392135.1 Armatimonadota bacterium | reverse complement strand
CGGTATTGCGGGAGTAGCCAATGCGAAGTTCAACGTTCTCGGCATGATGCCCCACCCAGAACGCGCTTGCGAGAAAATACTCGGCTCTTCGGACGGCTTAGGCTTGTTCACTTCGCTTGTAAAGGCGTTTGCGCTACGATAGTCATGAAGATGGCGGTGGCGTCAGTTGAGAGTTCTAGCCTAAGAAGTTACCTGTCAGGGCAGTTTAATCGTCTTCGCTTGACTGCCCTTCATCTTTTATCAGGGAGGTGGTTTTGATATGAAAAACGCAAAAATGTCACGGCGCACTCTTTTACAAGGAGCCTCAGCAGGGCTAGCGACTATGGTAGCTACGCCCTTGCAGGCAGGCGAAAAACGCTCCAAGCGTCTGATAGGCTACACGGAGTACCGCACGAACCTACCAGGTGGTCACCACGCTAATATAGTGACGATGCGGGCTTGTGTCGTGCGTGAAGACGGTACGGGGAGGCGTGTTCTTGCGGAGTCGCTGACGAAGGAACCTAACGCATGGACACAGTTTTCAGGGTGGTCACCGGATGGGAAGACCGCCATTATTGGGCGCGGCTGGGAGAGTGAGGAGAACGGTGCGTGGGAAGAGGCACATAAGACCTTTCGGTTTAGTGAAGGCTGGCTCTACGATATGTATCTGCTAACTATGCGAACTGGAAAAACCCGAAATGTCACCTCTGTAGACCGTGTTAGTACCTACAATACGGGACTGTTCTACTGGCCCAAACAGCCGAATACCTTCGGCTTTCAAGCCCTTATTAACGGGGACTCACACCCCTTTCGTATGGATGGTGATGGGCAAAATAAGAGGGACTTAACGGAAGGTTCGCACGAGTTCGCTTACGGATTCAACGCCACACAAGACGGCAAACGCATTGCCTACCACAAGAACTATCAGGTATGGATAGCCGACTCAGATGGCTCTCATGCCACGCATATCAAAACAGGTAAGCCCTTTAATTTCGCTCCACAGTGGTCTCCTGATGGCGAGAGGCTTCTCTTTCTTTCGGGCGAACACTACGACTGCCATCCCTATACGGTTCGGCGCGATGGCTCTGAACTACGCCAGATTGGAGACAGGAAGGGCTATAAAGGGGTGGTCGACTTCCTAGATGTTTTCGACTTTCACAGCGGGAGTAGCGACGTTCCAGTATGGTCTGCGGATGGCAAAGCGGTGTTCTATACCGTGAAGATAGGCACGAACGTCGAACTCATGCGGACAACCCTTGACGGAAAACCTGAGCAGCTAACACACAGCACCGAAAACACTCTCCACTATCACTCCGTGCCTGCACCAGAGGGAGGAGGTCTTCTATTCGGCTCTAATCGTAGCGGTATCCGTCAACTCTACGTCATGCCAACCAGCGGCAGGGAAGAGGCTCATGCGATAACTTCTGTAAAGGAGGGCTGGGGGGCGTTGTGGGGACACTGGCAACCCATACCTACCGCAAAGTAGTCTCCATGCTCGCTACTATCAGATAAGGTAAAAGTTCACTCTTGGGGGAATTAACCGCGAAATACGCGAAAAAGCGCAAAAAATTGCACACAAGCCCTTCGCTTGGAACAACACGCACAGGCTTTTAATCTCAAACCACGAAGGCTCCTCTCCTTTTGCGAAGGAGAGGTTGGGTGAGGTTATGTGAAGAGCGGCAACCCTGAACTTTTACGTCAGATATGGTAGGCGCGTCTGGGTAGAGGAGCCTCTGGTACACCGAGAGCTTCGGTTTCTCTAACAACATCGGGATTTATGTCGAGCATAGAGAAGCTCTCCGAAATTGCTGCCAGCTCTGGATTGGGCTGAGGAAGAACCATTACGGTATGCAGCTTTACACGCTCCTTCAGAACGCTCAACCCTGTACTCTCCATGATATGCGCCAACCCATCCGTTATGAGTAGAATACTGGCTTCAAGGCTCTCACTATGACGTAGGTTGGCTATATCCTGCACTGCAACCTTTATTGCATCGTTGATTCCCGTCGCGCTTCCGTTAAAATTGGTGGCAAGAATGGTGTCCAGAAGGCTGTCTTTTTCGAGGAGCGTTCGGGCTTGCAAAGGTGACTCCACAACAGAGGGTATCATCTCCTCCGCAAACCGACGAAAGAGGTACCGTGTCTCTCTCTGCCCCATGTTCGCACGCAGAGTCGCCATAATCACAGAGAGGGCGAGAACCGCGCTTTTGCCCTGCATGGAGGCACTGTAGTCTAGCAGAATATAGAGGAGTTGCCCCCCCTTGCCGTCACTCCCCTCTATGTCAATAGGCACGGGAACAGGCTTACGTATCTCTAGCGTCATACGCCTCTCAATACGCTCAAAGTCGAGCCGCTGTTTTATGTTATAGCGTATCGGAATAAGTATTTCACCCTTAGCACAGCGGTCTAGAAGTACCTCTGGCGGCAGTATCTGGTCGAGTAGCCTCCCTTGCCAAACCTCATAAATCCCTTTTGCGGGGCGCATCGTGAGCGAGGCAAGCGGTAAGTCGCGCCATGTCTCTCCCGGAATATAGAGGGTGACATCCCGCACTTCACGAACGATCTGTTCACGGAAAAGTGTCTCCTGCCCTTGCGCGGAGTCGCCCTGTTCACCACCTGCTAGAACCTTCGAGACATGGAGCCAAGGGGGATTCTGCTCTAATAGGTATCGCATAAGGCGCTCTACGTGATTCTTATCGGAAAAGAAGTCGCTTTCGGGGAGGCGGAAGGTTGCGGCTACGGCTGCCAACTTGCCCACATCTTGCAGGTCACGGTGACGTTGGAGGAGTTTGTCTATATCAGAGGAAGAGAGTTTAGCGGGACCGCTCCGTTTACCGACACGGATATGCCAAGGGCGTAGTTGACGACGCTTACGAGAAGACGAAAACATCTCGCTGAGTAGCGCAAGCCACGCTACCAGAAGCTCCCAGTAGGGTTTTAGGAGGTCCCATACATCAACTCTGCGTGCAGGTTTCGAAGTGTGATTTCTGTTCATGTCTCCCCCTCATCGGGTTCGTGCGAATGACACCTATAATAAGGGAGAGGTTCCACAAGCGAGAGGCAGATTCCTGTCTGATTTATAGAGCGAAGTGTACCCAATTTTACATAAGGGTTTTAGGCGTGTGTCCTATTGAGAACTTACGTTAATTTTATCGGGTCTATGGGGAAGTTAGTGGGTTCCCCATGAAATAT
>JAPLCR010000225.1 GCA_026392135.1 Armatimonadota bacterium | reverse complement strand
GCCGCCTCAATCTCTGCTCCTGAAAACCCTGGTGTGGCTTTTGCTAGCCGATTGAGGTCGAAATCTTCCAGTTTGCGTTTACGTTTTACGATGTGGATCTTGAAAATCTGTTCCCGTTCGCCTTCGGAGGGCAGGTCGATAAAGAATATCTCATCGAAGCGTCCTTTACGTAGGAGTTCAGGCGGGAGCATGGTGACATCGTTCGAGGTGGCGACTACGAACGCGGGTGCTTTCTTGTCCTGCATCCACGTCAGGAAGGTTCCAAAGACGCGGGAGGTGGTTCCTCCATCTGACATCCCCGAACTCTGTGTACCAGAGAAGCCCTTTTCTAGTTCATCCAGCCAAAGGATACAGGGGGAGACGGACTCGGCGACTCGTATCGCCTTTCTCATGTTCTCTTCGGAAGAGCCGACTATCCCTGCAAAGATACGCCCTACATCAAGGCGGAGGAGTGGTAGCCGCCAGAGCGAACCAATCGCTTTTGCAGAGAGGCTTTTTCCGCACCCCTGAACGCCGAGTAGCAGTATACCGCGCGGTGAGGGCAGACCAAATTCGCGGGCTTTTTCGGTGAAAGCGACGGTGCGCTTCTCCATCCAGCCTTTGAGGAGGTCAAGCCCACCGACATCGCCGATTCCTTCACTGAAAGGATAGTACTCCAAAATACCAGACTTGCGAATTATCTGCTCTTTCTCACCAAGAATAACGTCTACGTCGAACTTCTGTTTTTCTACCAGCGATTTTGCTAGAACGTTCTCCGCTTCGTTCGCAGTCAGACCTTGCGCCGCTTTGAGTATCATGTCGCGCTCAATGGGCGTGAGATTTGTTTCAATGTGTGGATTGTCCTTGACCGCCTGCACGATTCCTTCGAGGATATGGTCAAGGTCGGCAAGGTCGGGCAAGCCGTAGTCTACTACCGTCACATCTTTTTCGAGCTCTTGAGGTAGCTTTAGCGTTGGGGCAAGAATAATGAGGGTTTTATAGCTTGTTTTGAGAGCGGCAGTGAGGTCGCGCAGACGGCGTGTTACGGTCACGTCGCTAATAAACGCATGATAGTCTTTTAAAACAAAGAGTGCCTGTTCGCGGGAATCCATGACGTTGTCCAGCGCGGCGAGAGGGTCGCGGGTAGCGTTGTCACGGGAGTTTGGGTTTAAGACAAGTCCCTGTGTTATAGACCAGAAAAATATCTTTTTGCCACGATTCTGGGCGATATTACGTAGTGCGTCCTCCACTCGCTTCTCTTCCCATGATACAATGTATATCAAAGGGTAGCGGGCACGAATAAGCGTCTCTAATTCCTTATCAACATCCGATGAAGGCACGGTGAACTCCTCCCCATAAGTGGAAAATCAAAGATTCCTGAGATTCTATTATAGGTGTTACGAGCGTACTTTGTCAACGCAAAAAGAGGTACTCTGCTGTGTCAGATACTGAATCGTGTTCAAATCCGAAATGAAGTAGGAGATTCCGTGTGTTTGTCGTATTTGTCCTTAGTATACGTGTGTTCAGAGGAGGAGATTCTTGAATATGAGCCAAGATTCATGGCGAGTAACACGCCGTCAATTTTTACAAGGGGCGGGGGTAAGCCTCATCGCCCTGCCGACTATCGTTCCTGCGTCTGCATTAGGGCGTAATGGTCATGCGCCGCCAAGCGAGAGAGTGTCTGTCGGGTTTATTGGGACGGGCAAGATGGCGCATGACTTTCACCTCCCTACACTGATGCACTTCGCGGATGTGCAAGCACTCGCCGTCTGCGATGTAGATTCCAATCGCCGTAAACACGCCAAGCGAATTCTTGAGGCAGCCTATGAAGTTGAGAACAGAGCTACGCAGAAGGTCGACGAGTACAACGATTTTCGTGAGTTGCTTGCGCGTAAAGACATTGACGCGGTAGTTATCGCTACGCCGGAGCACTGGCACGCCATTCCAATCATCGAAGCGTGTAAGGCGGGTAAAGATGTCTATTGCGAGAAGCCCATGACCCTCACTCTTGCCGAGTCTGTGCGATGTATTCAGGCAGTTCGGAAGCACAAGCGCGTAATGCAGACGGGCAGTCAGCAACGCTCAAATGTGTTTGGCGACTTCCGTGAGGCGGCAGAGTTTATTAGAAGCGGACGCATTGGGCAGGTGAAGAGCGTGACCGTAGGGGTTGGTCCGCCCAGTAAGTGGTGTGACCTACCGGAAGAGGCAGAGGAGCCGGGGCTTGATTGGGAGTTATGGCTCGGTACGGCTCCGAAACGAGGTTATACTTCGGTTCTTGCTCCGCGTGGAGTGCATAATCACTTTCCGGCATGGCGTTCGTATCGAGAGTACTCTGGCGGGTCTCACGCTGATATGGGGGCGCATCACTACGACATTGCTCAGTGGTGTTTGGATATGGACAAGTCGGGACCCGTTGAGATTATTCCGCCGGAAGACCCCAAAGCCGAGGCAGGCGTGAAATTTATCTATGCGAACGGTATTGAGATGATGCACGGCGGAGAGAGCGGCTGTACGTTTACGGGGACGAAGGGGACGCTCTACATAGACAGGGGTGTTTTGAAGAGTAGCCCCGAAGACCTCATCAAAGAGCCGTTGAGTGATAATGAGGTTCACCTGTTTAAGTCGCCGGGGCATCATAGAAACTGGATAGACTGTATCCGTAGCCGTGAAAAGCCGATTTGTGATGTGGAAATCGGGGCGCGTTCGGTAGCGATTGTCCAACTCGGTAATCTCGCCTACTGGAACCACAGGAGCCTAAAGTGGAACCCTGACAAGTGGCGGTTTGTGGGCGACAAAGAGGCGAATGGCTGGATGGATAGAGAGCGGCGTGAAGCGTGGCAACTGCCGAAGGCGTAGCATGGTACACTGAAGACGTGTCGCCACTTAAAAACCAGAAGCCCTCACCCCCGTCCCCTCTCCCAATTCTGGGCGAGGGGTGACTAGGGCGGTAGGTGGTTTTGTTGGGCGATAGCCTCTCTTTCCCTGGAGGTTTTGGAACAATTTAACTAGAGAGAGTCCCTAAGAGAGAAAACGATGAAATATATCCTTCTGGTTCCTGATGGAGCCGCTGACGAACCCATTGACGAACTGGACGGCAAAACGCCTATGGAGGTTGCCCGCACTCCTAACCTTGACCGCTTGGCGGAAACTGGGAAGGTGGGCGCGGTGCAGGTAACGCCTCGCGATATGTATCCGGGAAGCGATGCCGCGAACATGGCACTACTCGGATACGACCCTTTACGTTACTATACGGGGCGGGGACCTATTGAAGCCTCTGCCATGGGAATTCCAATGGACAGTCACGATGTGGCTTTTAGGTGTTCTCTCGTTACGACGGATGGGGAGCATCTGATTGACTATAGCTCTGGACATATCTCTACTGAAGAGGCGCGTCCCATCATCGATCTGGCGAATCAGAAGTTAGGAACGCCCTCTATACGCCTATTCCCCGGTGTATCGTATCGCCATATCGCACGTTGGGCAGATGGTCCTACGAACGTCAAGACAGCTCCCCCGCATGAGAATATGGGCAGACTTCTCTCCGAAATCTACCCGGAGGGGGAGGGGGATACCAAAATCATCAAGTTCATTGAAGACTCTATCAATCTACTCAACGACATCCCCTTCAATCGCCAACGCCGAGCGGAGGGCAAGGCTACCGCGAATATGCTCTGGCTGTGGAGTCCGGGACGCGCCCCCCTCCTTCCTTTCTTTTTGCAACGGCGCGGTATGACTGGAGCCGTTATCTCGGCGGTGGACGTGGTGCGCGGGCTAGGAAAATTGACGGGATTAGAGATTGTCGCGGTTCCGGGGGCAACGGGCTACTTCGACACAAACTATGAGGGCAAGGCGATGTATGCGATAGACGCACTTACCCGGCACGATTTCGTCTGGATACACGTAGAGTCGCCGGACGAGGCGGGGCATTTGGGAAGCATTGACGAGAAGATACGGGCGATTGAGAACTTCGACAAGAAGGTTGTGGGGGTTCTGCTCAAGGAGTTAGAGGGAGTTCAGGACTTCCGTCTGCTATGCGCTCCTGACCACAAAACGCCCATTAAGAAGCGCGGGCATTCGGTGGGGCCTGTTCCGTACCTGCTCTACGATTCGCGTAAGCCCCTTCGTAAAGGCTCGATGTATCCTTATGATGAACGCGCTGTTATGGAGGCGAAATCGGTGATTGAGGACGGTTATCGCCTGATTGACGACCTCTTTCGGGAATAGGAGGAAGCATTGGAGATGGAAAGACAGGTACGGGTAGCGACGAAAGCGGACGCGCAGGGCATTCTCGAAATCTACGCGCCGATAGTTCAGGAGACGGTGATCTCCTTTGAGATGGAGCCTCCTTCGATTGAAGAGATGGAGGGGCGCATTGAGCGCACCCTCGTGCAGTACCCTTGGCTCGTCTGTGTGGAGAATGAGCGCGTTTTAGGTTATGTTTACGGCTCACAGTTTCGGGCACGCACTGCCTACCAGTGGTCAGTAGAGGTTACAGTCTATGTACATCCTGACGTTCATGGGCAGGGCGTGGGAAAACGACTCTATCGTGCGCTGTTCAACATTCTGCGGCAGCAGGGCTATGTTGCCATGTACGCGGGCGTTACGCTTCCTAATCCCGCGAGTGTTGGTATTCATGAGAGCATGGGGTTTCAGCCTGTCGGGGCGTTCCCTCTTGCGGGTTTCAAGTTCGGTGCATGGCACGATGTAGGCTTCTGGTACATGGTGCTTAGCGAGCCGAATTCTACGCCTGCTGTGCCAACTCCGTTTCCACAAGTAGATTACCCCTTAGAGTGAAGCCACGGTCTATTTTGTAATGACGCACATCATGCTCAGAAGGTTCAACAAATGAGCCTTTCAACTTACAGAGGAAAAATAAACTTCACACGGAACTGGTTCTGAAACCGTTGCGCGTTCGGGTCGCCCAATATCACATAACTCTCAATACCTTTCGCACCCGAATTGCGGTAAGCGAGATACCAGTTTGTGTCGCCATTCTGCACGACCACACGCCCCCCTATCGAACGAGTCGGTGATAGGTTGTAAGTCATGCTCAGAATGTGCTGATGCTGTACCCCCGTAAGGTTCTGAATAGAGCCTCCATAGGTAATGTCCAGATTCCTGAAAATCCTCGTACTAAACTGGGGTCCCAAAAAGGTAACAGGTTTGTCCGCAAGTTTGCCCACCTTCAGGTTCAGCCCGTACTGGCGAAAGCGGTTGGAAATGTTAGCGACAAGCCCCAACTCTACCGTCGCATCCGCCTGCCCATCATAGACAAAAGAGCTAACCCCCAAGTTAATGCCTAAGTCGTTCCGAGTCTCCAAGTACCCCCCAAACTGTGCCCCTCGCGCAAATGTGTTCCCATCGGAGTGCCACACATGAATAAGTGCTCCACCGAGGTTCACACGTCGAAAGAACCCTTTACGCCACTCATTATTATAGTTTGAGACGAGAATGGGTCCCCGGTAGTCTGGTAAGAACACCAAGCCGTCGGCGGCACGAAAGATAGGAGAGATGTCGTTATAGGTCAGCTCCGTCCGCACGAGTTTGTCTGCATAGGTTAGTTGAATGTGCTTCGCATCCCCGCCCGAATCACGCCCACTAGACAGTGCAAT
>JAPLCR010000661.1 GCA_026392135.1 Armatimonadota bacterium | reverse complement strand
GTTATCTTCTTAGGTGGCTTGGAGTGGGGGTAACCTTCTGGGTGGGTTTTCATAGAGAGGGTATGGCAGGAGACTTTCTTCAACCGGAGTTTCAATCTATTGAAGAGTCGGCGCACCGTCTGCTCTTAAAGGGTGCACTGTTTGGGGCGGGGGCATTTTTTCTACAGTACTACGCTATAGTTTTGCCATCTGATGAGCAGATGAACCTCTATCACGCATTCGGAACCTTCCACAAAGGCTTCTGGTCACAGATCACTACCCCCTACCTTTTGGGCGGAGCTGGTATGATGGCAAGTGTAGGGCTACTGCTGTTTATAGGCGGGGGGCATCGTTTGCGCCCAACGCACTGGGTTGTGTTGAGTACTCTACCTGTCATCGTGATTGCTCTCCTTGTTAATGCGAAGCACAGTCGAAAAAGCACGATAGTATTTGCACAGCAACACGACATAACGCAAGCCACATTAGAGGCGATTGCTGTTCCCTATAACCCTGATAAACCTCTGCCTGCGGCGGGGGTTCCTGATGGTATTCAGGCAGGAGATGAGCTACTGCGACTCCTAAATATACCGCGTCCTACGCGTGGAAGCAACCCTCTGCTCTTTTTCTTTGAACGCGACACGGGCATTGCCATGCAAGAACACTACACCGAGGATGGTCTGCCCACAGATGCTGGTACAGAGAAAGCAGTACTTGATTTCTTGCAAAAACGGAACTATCAGACTGCACTCTCATGGATTGCGTTTAAGCACCTTTTTAATATAGGAGCGGTGAACTTCGATATAACGACCTCCATGCGCTACTGTATAGAAAGCCTTGCGAAGTACCCGCACGTCGCTCAAACAATGCCCGTTCTTCGCGCCATGCTCTTCTACTGCTCTGCCTCTAAGGCGAACATCGCGATACTAGACAGCCTTGCCGATGAAACGCAGTTCGCTTGTGAGGATAGACCTAGCTTTAAGATGATGGGGGATCTCTATCTGCGTGTCGGGGAGGTGGAAAAGGCTCTCACATGGTACCGCAAAGCAGATATGCCCAAGACCTTTCTTGAGCGCATTCAAAAAGTTAAGCCCATGTTTCGAGAGGGGCGTGTTACAGGCACACTTACACTTAATGGGAAGCCTCTTGTAGGGGTGAAGGTCGGTGTTCACCCGATGCGCCTGAACGGTCTGCCTAGAGAGATGGAGATGGAGCTGCTTCACTCTGGTGAGGAGATGATGGGCGGCTTCTTTCAATCGCCGAGGTTTCCGCGTTTCCATCCGCGCCCCTACGCTTTCCGCTGGGTAAGTGCCGGCGCAACCACGAATGCAAAAGGGGAGTTTCAACTGGAGAACCTTACCGAGGGGCAGTATCAGATGCTTTTCGCGTTGCCGTCGGAAGTGAGCCTGAATGTGCCAGTGGACAAAAAATTAGAGATAAAAAATGTACCAGGGTTGCTCTATCTGGGCTATAACACGCCGCAACGCGCTCTTGGTGTCATTGCTGTTACTGCACCCGTAAAACCAAACCAGCTTAAATGGGAGCGGGTTCCGCCTGCAAAACCCGAACCAATAAAGGAGCCTTAGCGTGATAGAAATTGACATTGAATTTGTGAAATCCATTGCAAGTGAAGCTGGCGCGAGAGCGATTGCAATGCAAAATGCGATGACTCCTGAACTGAAAGTCGACAACTCGTATGTGACTAATATAGATAGGGAGACTGAGCAGTTTGTGCGTCGAAGGCTTGAGGAGCGGTATCCTGACTTTGCCTTTCTGGGGGAGGAGTTTGGGAGGCATGGAAGTGATGACGCACCGTTATGGGCAGTGGATCCTATCGACGGAACCACCAACATGGTCTTCAATATCCCTATATGGTGTGTCTCTATAGGGCTTATCTATCAAGGAGAGGCTATCGCGGGCGTAATCTATATGCCGTGTACCAATGAACTTTTTTGGGGCGTAAAAGGGCAAGGGGCTTTCTGTAATGGCGTGCGGCGCGAAACAAAAGACCGGGCGGAACTCCACCCCGAAGATACCCTTGGATTTACGAGCGGGGCAATCAAACGGATGGAAACCTCCCTCTTAACTGGGCGGTTGCGCTGTCTGGGAAGTATTGCCGCCGATATTGCCTACACGGCGCGGGGTACGCTCTGTAGCCTTGTAGGTTGGAATGAAGGGGCATATGACATGGCTGCCGCACTCTGTATGGCGAAAGAGGCGGGCTGTGTAGCAGAACATCTGAACGGTGAGCCGCTCGATTTAGGGCGTACCCTTCGTGAAGGTAAAACCCACGCGCCGTTTGTCGTTGCGCCTCCGAACCTCGCTCGTTTTTTACAAGAGAACATTCAGATGCGCGTTCCTTTGGGGGCTAAGGAGTAGGAATAAGTCAACCTGCACCGCTTGCTATCAAATATCTTCGATCTAGCCTACTAGGGCTTCACAAGAGAAAATCTGATTCGGGAAAGCGTAATGTCAGAAACTAACGAAAACTTACCACGCGATACGCAATGGCTGAAGGAACGCCTGAGTTTTATCATTGCATCCTACTTCCCCGATGTCGCTCAAGGGTATCCTATCACTGTTAGTTTTGGGATAAGGGCGCGGTATCGCTTCGGTACCATTATTGCAAGAGGCGGACAGTGCATTATTCGCCTAAACCACCTTTTCACCGACCCCGAAGTGCCGTTATACGTTATAGATGAGACCCTAGCCCATGAGTTTGTCCACTACGCCCATGGTTTTGGCTCTGGGC
Source organism: Armatimonadota bacterium (assembly GCA_026392135.1). GTDB lineage: Bacteria > Armatimonadota > Chthonomonadetes > Chthonomonadales > Chthonomonadaceae > CAIJLM01. The sequence goes on along the minus strand of JAPLCR010000661.1, from coordinate 5,435 downwards.
TTCCGCGCCTCTATGAGCATCCCCATAAAGGAGGCATTATAGAGGCTGAGTTTGAAAGGCGTGGTTTTACACCGACTCACCACAAGGCAGAGGCGTGGCGCAAGCAGCACTGGGCTGAGTTCTATCAGTCACGGTGCGGTGTACCTGTTGATTCGCAACTGCGGCAAGTTACCGCTACTCCGGTACAGTGGGATGACTTTATGAACCAGCACACTTGCCGTACTACGGACGAGTTAGCTGCTCTCTTCCTAAGCGTTCACAGTAGGCTAGGAATACAAGAAACGCCTGAAATACAGAATGTAGGGTGGGTATTCGCTACTACGCGCCAACAGGCTCTCTCTTACTACTACCCAAAATCAAAGAGAGTAAATCTGCACGGGCTACTGGCAGACAGGCGCGTACCAGAGAGTGTACTGGTTTTTGAACTTGCCTACTGGATTATTCGTCGGCATCACAGCGGAAAATGGGAACGAATTCAGGCGGTAATGGCTCAAAAGGGGCTGAAAAAGACAGAGGAAGAGGCTCTAGCATGGCGAAAAAAGTCATGGATGCGCTTCCGCAACCTACACCATCCTCTAAACAAATTGTGATACTATCATCAGGAGTGTTTTTATGACCTCATCACTCTCTCAAGAGCTGGAAAGTCGATTTATTGACCTGTTTAGCGTAGCTCCACAGGTTGTGGTTCGTGCCCCTGGTCGTGTAAACCTTATCGGGGAGCATACCGATTACAACGATGGCTTTGTCTTTCCGTGCGCTATCGAGCGTTCGATCTGGATGGCGGCTTCACCCCGCTCCGATGGGCAGGTGCGTGCCTACGCTCTAAACTTTGAACAGTCCTCCACATTTCCATTAAACGCCATTGAGAAGACACAGAACCCCGACGAAGCGTGGAGTAACTACCTTAGAGCGATTGCGGCGATACTTCAACGCGAAGGTTACACACTCACGGGGGTGAACGTCGCGACTTACGGGACGGTTCCGATTGGCTCTGGACTGTCTTCATCTGCCTCCATGCTCGTAGCCGGAGGGCTACTACTCGCCTCTGCTGCCGGTATCGATATTGACCTCAAGAGGCTCGCCCTTCTCGCACAACGCGCCGAAATCGAGTTTGTGGGTGTAAATGTAGGAATTATGGATCAGTTTATCTCTGCACTAGGGCAACGCAACCATGCTCTGTTTATAGACACGCGCACGTTGGAGTACGAGGCGGTTCCGCTACCTTCCGAGGGCGTACAAATCGTGATAGCAGACACGAACAAGAAGCGGGGACTGGTGGATTCGGAGTACAACACGCGCCATTCTGAGTGTGAACAGGCGGTTGCTACTCTAAAGGAAAACCTGCCCTCTATCATCGCCTTGCGCGATGTGACTATTGAGGAGTTTGAGCGATTCGCTCACACACTGCCGGAGGTTGTTCGTAGACGCGCAAAACACGTCATTACGGAGAATACGCGGGTCTTGGAGAGTATTGACGCGTTGAAATCGGGCAAACTATCGCGTTTTGGGGAGTTAATGAACGCCTCCCATAAGAGCTTGAAAGACGACTATGAGGTGAGTTGCGTGGAGTTGGATGCGTTGGTAGAGGCTTCGCGTTCGATTGATGGGGTATATGGTTCCCGTATGACCGGCGCGGGCTTTGGAGGATGTACGGTGAGCCTTGTCGCCAACTCTGCGGTGGAGGATTTCAAAGCGCGGGTTCCGGCTCTCTACAAGGCGGCGACTGGGCTAGATACTACTATCTATGTTACCAAGGCGGAGCAGGGGGCAGAGCGGCTTAGGTAACGTACGAGAAGGGGAGCCTTGCCTGTCTGCTCCTCTTCACAATGTGGTAGAGGGGCAGACAGGTGCTAAGTCGTAAGGTAAAGCCCTCTATCTCAAAAACGCCTCTGTCAGTCCTGCATCTACGGAGATAATCTGCCCCGTTGTTTTTCCGAGATGGAAAGAGGAGAGTAGGAACGTCGCTTCGGCTACATCGGCAGGTACGATGGGCAGTTTCAGCAGAGTACGCTCTGCATAGAAACCGGACAGCCTACCGCGCAACTGTTCCGTCGTCTCGCTCTCCTCAAAGGCGATACCATACTTGGCAAGCGACGATACAACACGGTCACGAGGGAACTGTTGGGAGCCTTCCACTACGCTGGCTGGCGCGACTCCATTAACCCGAATTCGAGGTGCAAACTCCACTGCCAACTCACGCACAAGGTGATTCATAGCCGCCTTGCTCGTATCGTAAGCCCAACTCCCCTTCTTAGCGACTACTGAATTCGCGCTACTGATAAGCACTATACTGCCGTCTGTTTTTTGCGCCGATATTATCCTTTGCGCTTCGTCTGCAACGAGCATTGCACCAAGCAGATTTACATCAAAGGTTTTACGCCACTGGTCTTCGGTAATACGCCCATCCGAGGCAGGCGGGAAGAACAGTGCTGCAACCTGCACCACAACATCCACGCCTCCGTAGCGCATTGTCACCTTCTCCAGTAATCTCCGCACCGATTCTCGGTTTGTGCAGTCGACCTGCTCAAATGAGATGACCTCTTTCCCGTACTGCTTTTGTAGAGCGTGCGCGGTGGACTCCGCCAATCCGGCATTGATGTCTGCAAGAACGACATGGGCACTCTCCCGCGCCAAACGCTCAGCGACGGTCTGCCCGATACCGGGGCTAGCACCCACAATGAGTGCTACTTTTCGTGCTAACGCCTTCTCTGCCGGCATACGCTTGATCTTCGCCTCCTCTAGCGACCAGTACTCAATCCCAAAAGCCTCGTTGGGAGGAAGCGCGACGTAGTTGTCCGTCACACTGGGGCGTTGCGCGTTTGGGGCGTACTTCTGAATGTAGGGCTCCAGTAGCGAAATGTCTCTAGAGTCTTCGTCTTCAAGTGCGGTAGAACCCTCCATAACGTGTATTGCGTTGATGTAGAACTCACCTGTGATACGTGCCTCCGCCTTGTTTCGTCCAAAGCTGAAGAGACCTACACCGGGTACCAGTACCACCGTTGGGTTAGGGGAGCGCATTGCGGGGGAGTCGGGAAGTCTATTCTCATTGTAGTACTGTGTGTAGTCTTTCCGATAACCTTCCATCGCTTGAACTGCGTTGTCCGCTAACTCCTGAGCGGTACCACCTACACTATCCCACTCCACAAATAGGGGGCGAACCTTTGTGCGAACGAAGTGGTCGGGGCAACTCGTACCTTGCCATGCAAGTCGCTTCGCGCTGTCGCTATTCACAAACCGCAGAACCTCCGGTGCATCTGTGAAGTGCCCTAGTACGTTGTTAATTGCGCCGCGCAAAACGGGCATCGCATGAGTTGCAAGGGCGTATCTATCTTCACGAGTGGATGTGATGGAGCCTCCGAAGAGTGCGTCTCCCTTCCGCTCTACGGCGGAAAGGATAAACTGCCCAATCTTGTCTATCACGTCAATGGTTTTGAGGTAGGAGGCTCGGCAAGTATCGCCCCATGTGAAGATACCGTGTGAACCGAGGATGATACCGTCCAAGTTAGGGTTTTCGTTGACCGCTCGCTCAAGCCAAAGTGCTAATTCAAAGCCGGGGCGCTTCCAAGGAAGCCATACGAGATTTAGTCCTGTCTCTGCCTCAAGGCGCTCCATCTGGCGAGGACCGTTCGCACACGCGGCAAGTGCAATTGCCCAGTCTGGATGAAGGTGGTCAACATGGCGGAAGGGGAGGAAGCCGTGCAAAGTAGTGTCAATGGAGGCAGCGCGGGGGTTGTTGTTATAGGTACAGAGGGAGTAGTTGTCAGCCATTGCATCCTCTTCATGCACTCCCTGATACCGCCGCTTGAGCGCATTCAGTTTGTCCATGTAGAGGGTTGCGAAGCCGTCACGCTTAATGGTTCCGAGGTCGCCACCGCTTCCCTTTACCCATAAAACGGTTACAGAATCACCTGTGAGTGGGTCAGGCATCTCAATTTTTGCGGAGGTGTTTCCTCCTCCAAAATTCGTGAGGCGCAGGTCGCGCCCTAGCAGGTTCGAGCGGTAGCGCAGTAGCTCCGCCTCGTCCATTCCAACCGTCTCTGCATCAACCCAAAGGTCTTGCAGAAGTTTGAGTTCCATTTCTCGTCCTCTCATCGTTGATAGTTTTTGGGGTATTCCCTACGTTAGAGAGAATACCCCACAGATGTTAAGAGAAGAAGTAGAAATCACGGCGCAGTCAATTTTTTTTGCTTAGGTGCTGTACAGTCCCACTCTAAGACCGTTTACGCCGAAATCGTCTGCCCAAGATTAGGTGCGTGCCCAGTGAAAAATACGCTCCGGTAGACCGGGCATGGGTTGCGTGAGGTCTACTCCTGTAATATCTAGGGTCTGTTCGCGAAACCAGACATCAAAAGGTTCCTCGGAAACCGCCAAAGCCGTCAGAACCGCAGAGGGGTCTGGGGCTTCAAAGTGTACCAAGAGCAGGTCACCGTGTGGAGTAGGTTGGAGAAACCAACTCTCTTTAATAACGCTCGCTTGCGATAGCTCATACTCTACACGACGCTCTCCAGCGAGCGCGTCTGCAAATGCCTGTAAGGTTAAGCGTTTGCCGGGTAAAACGGGAAGGACAAGTCCAAGTTCTGCCATAAGAAGAGGCTCCTTTCAGAAGCATAAGGCATCAGTATTCATCCTGAACTCTGTAGGTTATTGAGCGCAGGACGAGAGAGAAACTCCTACCTCAATTACGCACGCGGCTAGAAAAATGTTGCAAGGCGATGTGCAAAACGCTAAAAATCAGACAGCATTTACCGTAACACATCTGCGTCAGCTTCTATTGCTTGGGTGTCCTTCTCTGTAGGTATGGTTGGGTCAAGCGGTTGGCTTAACGTTGCATCCGCAAGGAAATCGGTGCGGTATTTCAGCCCTTGAATTAGCTCTTTCTCATACATAGCGGCTTTACTTATAGAGTCTAACTTATACTTGACCATGATTTTAGTTATCATGTCGTCTAGCGGCTTTATGTTTCCGCGGTTCACCTTGCGGTCAAAGAGCGTTGCCATCCCTGCTTCAGATTTTACAACATCGCACACCTTGCACTTGAAGGCTTTGCCATTCAGTGTCACGTTTACCGTATCATTGGCGGGCCAGTAGACGGAGCGTGCAATCTGTACCTGTGCAATACGAAACGCCAAGCTTCTCCGACCTGCGTGTTGGAATACTGCCGTAAGCCGTTTATCTTCCACTACCTTCATTACCGCGTCACTCCCCGTGATTTCTGCACCTGTACCGGGGTCAATTACCGTCAGTGTTCCATCCGGAGTTACATCTAGCCCATACTGGCGAAAGTCTCTATTAAAGTCTTCTGGGCGATCTGCTTTCTCTTTTTGCAGTACCTGTACCAGAGAACCCCGCCCATCTACGGCAGTGATACACTGAATGAACCCTACCGACACGAAGCCAGTATCATAGGTGTTGATGCTATCAAAACCGCCTTCGAG
>JAPLCR010000233.1 GCA_026392135.1 Armatimonadota bacterium | reverse complement strand
GTTTTGGTGTTATGGGAGCCACCACGCCACCTTCAGGAGAGGGGGTAGCAGAGCTAAGTAGAGTGAGATTCGCACTCTCTGCGGCTACCTGAGCCTTCCAGTAGTCATACTCTATTTTTTTGTCGAGCCACTGCTTCCACTCAGAGGCTTGCGGGGCAACTTTTGTGAAATCTGTCGTTGGAGCGACCTTGCCCACCCCAAGAGCATTCTGGTATTTCCATAGCCAGAGTGAGCCTTCTGGGGTCAGGCGCACCTGCCAAGGTCCCTTCTGGCGTACATCAGGAGGGAGGGATACCTTGTACCGCTCCGGGCTGTTCCAGTAGGCGACGAGGCGTGAGCGTTCGTTATCTGCAAACATCCCGGCGGGGCGTGTTGGCAAGAGAGATAGTGCGAGCATTAGGGCAGGCAAAAGAGACACGGTAAGATACCTCCTCCATAGTAAGGGAGACATAGCGGGGCTACTGTTTCAGGATGGGGCTGTTTTGTACTGCGTTACGAGCCGCGTTCCAGTCGTCCTTACTTACTGAGCCGCCTCCCCGCAGGTGAATACGCCCATCCGAGTCTTTGGGAGTGGTGTCGGCAAGTGGAATGTCGATATTACGTTTCGCACGCTCTAAAGCGCGGCGTGCTTCAGCCTCTACAGGGTCAAGCCTTGTACTCTTAGGCAGTTCGATAGGGGTTTCCTGCACAGGACGTTCTATGGGAGCTACATTTTGAGCGTGGATGGTGGTGCGGCTTGCAGGTTTGTCTGGTTTTGGGCGTGTACCCATCCATATTACAGTGCCAAATGAGCCGACGGCGACGAGCGTGGCAAGCATGGTAATCAACACCCGATTCACTTTACCATCTACTGGCTTTGCTTGGAGCGGTGGGCTTATAGCAGGCTGTACTTGATGAGGCGTGAAGTGAGTGCGGTACTGATGACCGCACTTTCCGCAAACCCCCGCTTCAACAGGGGCGGATGCTTGACACCTTGGGCAAAGTTTGCGCGGAATCTCCACTCTTACTGCTCCTTAATACGTACTTCGCTTCGGACTAACATCTAGTTCTAGGGGGAGTTAGCACTACATACCCACAGGTAGCGACTACTCCCGCACCCTCTCAAAGACTCCTCTGTCAACCCGCCACTTAGCAGTGGGAAGGTTGAGTGGGTAAGGGGCGGGAGTAGTTACCACTGCTGCGTGCCCTATTTGCCAGAAGTTACCCGTGCAAATAGGTCTGAAAGCGAAGCGCGGTCAGCAACAGCCCTAAGTGCATTCAGCTCTTCAGGGTTAATGCGCTCATTGCATATCTCAAGGGCACGCTGGAAGTTACGGACGCTGCGGGCTACAGAGGCAGACTGCTGGTCGGCGGTATCCGTATTCAGGGGCTGGCAGTCAATCCCTACAATGTTGCTATACCCAATCTCTCTCAGGGTGTAGACTGTCTCAATCGCCACACCAAAATCGTTGTCACCAAAGGCGATATCTTCGTCGTACTTGAGCCCCGTGCCGCCGTTTAGGTGACAGTAGAAGCACTTGCCTGCGGCGGCGGCAAGCCCTAGTTCTGCGGCATAGCGTTTGGCTATCATGTGAGAGTGGCAGGTCTCAATGTTCACACCCACGAACGCACGGTACTCTTCAGGCATCAGCCCGATGATAGCCAGTGCCTCACCACAGTCGGCGGGAACACCCCAGTTCACAGGCTCGTTGGGCTTAGGTTCGATGGCGATAGGCAGGGCGCGTTCCGGTCCGTACTCGGAGAGCATCCACGCCACGACTTCGCTGAGACCGTCTGCGGTCTTCTGATACACATCCTGATAGTTGACCTGTAGAGGACCTCCAAAGCCGTTACTACTGTTCCAGTAGACGTATATTTTTGCGTCGAAAACCTCAATACCCGTGCGGATATAGTTTTTCGTTCGGCGCACCGCTTCGGCGCGAGAGTGGGCAACAGGAGAGCCAAAGTTACCGTTCGCAAACTCAGGTCCACGCTTAAACAGGTTCGCGGTACACATAGAGACCTCTAGCCCAGCATTACGCACTAAAGTCATGATGCTGTCTGCGTCTTCGGGTTCTGCTTCTGTATCGTGGAACTCAACATGAGTACACCCTGCCCCTTTAAGTAGGTCAAGGGTCTCCTCTAAGGCGAGTGCAGGGCGCATCGCGGGGGCAAAACGACTTCCGCCAGTGGAGATATTCCAAACGCCAGCCGCAAATGCCTCGCCCAGTGCATATTCGGGGAGATCCGGAACCCACGCTCCCGCAGAGTTCTTCTTGAACATAGTGTATTCCTCTCACAAAATTAGATTTGCCGTAATGGCTACTGGTAAGATTATACACCGAATTCCAGAATCCTGCGAAACAGAGGACTCTTGCCATATTCTCTTCACTTCTCGCCTAAAAAAGTGTTATAGCCTATTGAATCCCAGTAGCCGTCGTATTTGTATTAACTTTCTGCCGTCCCGATGAAACCTCGCATAAATTATAGGTATCTCTATCAAGATTACTATCGCTTTTGCCACAATCAGAGAGGATACAACTCTTGTTGATGCGGGAAAGCGATGAATCAGGAACCAAATCCAACTCTACAACCTGAGCTAGGCTTCTACCCCTCTCTTCTTCTTCAGTCACTACTGAAAAATGAGGAGCATAACCTTATGGTTACTGTCTATACGGCGGAGGGGCGCATCGTCTATACGAACCCTGCAAAGCAAAAAGCCTGTGGGTACTCTTCAGGGGAGATGCTAGGGCGGCATCCAAGTGAGATATTTAACGGTGCGGAGACCTCACAAGTAGCTGTAAAGCGGGTAAGTGCGGCGATGCAGCAGGGGAGAGCCATCACCGAAGAGATGTTGCACCCCCGCAAGGATGGAACCTACTTCTGGGCAGAGGTGCAGATGAATCCTGTTCTAAATGAGCAGGGCGAGCTTACCCATTTCGTCTCCGTCTCCCGCGATATTACTGCCTCCAAAAAGACTTACGATGCACTGGTACGAAGCGAAGAGCGGCTGAATTTGGCACTACAAGGCACGAGTGACGGAATTTGCGATTGGGATGTCGTAAATGACCAGACCTACTTCTCGGCGCAGTTCCGAAATCAGTTGGGCTACGAACCCACCGAATTGAAGGCTACCAGAGAGGCTTTTCTCGACCTTTTTCATGTGGACGACAGGCGCATTATACTGCGTACCATGTCGAAAGTGATGGATAGGGAGAAGAACTTCGATGTCACCATGCGTTTACGGTGCAAGGGTGGTGCATACCGATGGTTTCGTGGACGGGGGCAGGTTATTCGTAACGCGCAAGGAAAAGCTATTCGCCTGATAGGAGCGACTACGGACATTCACGCTCAGAGAGTCGCAGAGGAGATGGTAGAGCGATATACGCAGCGACTAGAGGAGTCTCATGCCTACGCTGAGCATCAGTCGGAGCTACTACAGGAGCAGGCAAAAGACCTCCAAAAAGCCAGAGACATCGCGCTCGCGTCCGCCAAATCCAAATCCGAATTTCTTGCCAACATGAGCCATGAAATTCGGACACCCATGAACGGTATCATTGGTATGACCGAACTCCTACGAGATACCCCTCTCAATAACGAGCAGTACGACTTCCTGAAGACCATTCAGCAGTCTGCCGATACCCTCCTTACGCTCATCAACGACATTCTCGACTTCTCCAAAATAGAAGCGGGTAAACTCCAAATCGATACACATGACTTTCACTTGCGAGGGCTTATGGAGAGTGTCACCGAACTCCTTGCCCACAGAGCGCATGAGAAGCATATTGAGACCGCGTGTTCGCTTTTTGCTCAGTGTCCAGATTTCGTTCTGGGTGACGAGGTACGGATTCGACAGATTCTCTCTAATCTTTTGAGTAATGCCATAAAGTTTACCGAGACAGGCGAAGTGATTTTGGAAGCAAGTCTTATTGAAGAGAGCGAAGAGAGTTTCCGTATCCGTTTTGAGGTGCAAGACACGGGAATAGGTATTCCGCAAGAGAGACTGGACGCAATTTTTGAGAACTTTACGCAGGTTGACGGTGGCACAACGCGACGCTATGGAGGGACAGGTTTGGGGTTGACGATAAGCCGTCAACTGGTAGCACTAATGGGTGGAACAATGGGAGTCGAGAGCGAATTGGGTGTAGGTAGCCGCTTCTGGTTCGAGTTGCCGTTGGGAAGGGCTAAAAGTGGAGAGGTTGAGTTCCGCCCTGTGCCGAAGTGTTTGTCTGGTCTGCGCGTACTCGTAGTAGATGACAATGCCGTGAACCGTCGCATTCTGGGGGAGCAACTGAGTTTATGGGGCTGTGCTAGCCTATGTGTTGAGAGCGGGAAAAGAGCTTTGGAAATCTTGCGACTGGAGAGTTACGACCTCATTCTGACGGATATGCAGATGCCGGACATGGATGGTGGAATGTTGGCAGAAGCCATTCGCAACGATATCAAAGACAAACACATCCCGATCATACTGCTTACCTCGCTCAATAACGCCTTTGAGGCACTCCCTTTGGGAGTTACGGCGAGCCTGAGCAAGCCCGTTCGGCAAGCTCACCTTGTACAAAAGATAGCAGAGGTTTTGGGTAGTCCCTCCCTACAAGTCACTACCCCCAAAGAGGCTACCGCCCTCCCGCTAGCACTGGAAGGGATGAAAATTCTCCTCTGCGAAGACAACCCAGTGAATCAGAAATTTGCGCTGAAGTTGTTGGAGAAATGGGGGTGCAGCACCCGTCTGGCACAAACGGGAACCGAAGCCATATTCGCGTGGTCTAGTGACGATTTCGATGCGGTGTTGATGGATGTGCAGATGCCAGAGATGGATGGGTATGAGGCGACAGGTGTTATTCGGTATCGGGAAGGCGAGTTGGGTAAGTACACTCCTATTATCGCGATGACCGCGAAAGCGATGGAGGGAGACAGGGAGCGATGCCTGAACGTTGGGATGGACGACTATATCGCCAAGCCTGTAAAGTCCGACACTCTCTATCAAATTCTGAGGCGTTACCTGAAATCTACAGAAGGGTATTCTCAATCGAGCCTGAAGAGCCGTCCTGTTTTTACCCACCTGAGTAGCTTTGATGGGGAGAGGCTACTGGAGAACTGCGGAGGCGATTTCCCATTTGCCCACGATATTATAAAAAGCTTTTTAAGTGAGTTTCCCGTTCAAGTCGATGACTTGGAGGCGGCAATCGTGGGGGGAAGCCCAGAATCCATTGCCCAGTCTGCCCATAAATTGAAAGGCAGTTGTCGGTCAATTGAAGCCGCAGGCTTGAGCGGGATGTGTGTGGAGGTAGAGCGTAGTGCTAAGTTCGGCGACACGGATAGTTGCCGTATATGGCTACCCTCATTACGAGAGGGTTTTAGCCATGTCCGTCAGGATGCGGAGCAGTTCAAGGAGCAAGCCGCATGAATATTCTGGTAGT
>JAPLCR010000125.1 GCA_026392135.1 Armatimonadota bacterium | reverse complement strand
GGCGTGCCTGCTGCAAAGAGCGCAGGGTCGGTATAGCCCGTTGGTACGATGATAAACCCCAGGTGAGCGAGGAAGTTGTAAGCAGAGAGAGTAGTGCTTTCATTACCGCCGTGCAGAGCGGAGGTAGAGACAAAGATACCTCATTAGCGGTTACCATAATTAAAATGCCTTTCTTTCGATGCGGGTAGATATGTCGGCAGGGCTTTGTAATGAAAGCCCCAGTTTCTTGAGGAGTATGCGAAGAGTCTCCTGCTCCTCGGTAGTCAACGCAGAGAGGGTTTTGCGTACTACTTCGGCATGGCGCGGAAAACTCTGTGCGATGCGCTCCCTACCCCTGTCGGTCAAGTGAGCGTAAGATATTCGCCGGTCGCGCTCACAGGCTTTGCGCTCTACCAGCCCCAAACGCTCCAGCTTGTCAATGACGTAGGTAGTACTGCCTGTTGCAATAAGTAGGCGGTTCGCGACCTCGCCTAGCGGTAAGTCGCCTTTGTGATAGAGCATCTCCAACACACCAAACTCGCTTACGCTCAACCCATTCGCCTCAATATCCGCCTTTAAGGGCGCGGCGACGCTGTGAAAGCAACGGGTCAGCGTGACAACGAGGCGAAGTGCAGCGTCGGCTTCCTCACCATAGGTGGGCTTGACTGTTTCCATTCTCTTCCTCCTTCAAATATCTTGAAGTCAAGATATTTGAACTCTAGGTAGTTGTACGCTTCATATTACCTGAAAGTTGCACAATGACGAAAATATTTGGGCTACTATGCCACATCACTATCCTACAGCAACCTTGTTTATAGCCGTGAAGGGCTAAAATCGGGCAGGAACCTACTCTGTTGTTCTCGAAACTGCCTGCACGAAGAATCTATTTTGAATCGAGTACGCCTTTAAATGACCTCTCAAGCCAGCCGCGTTCTGACTCCTGCTTATCTGCTTATCTGCGCCCTCTCCCTCTCTATAGGCTGGGGGATACGCGGTAATTTCGGGCATGAGGCAGGGGCTATGATGCCGGGTGCTCTTACCGCACTGGCGGTTACTCTACTCTCTGGGCGGAAAGACTGGCAGGCGCGTGCCGTCTACTTTGCGGCGTTTGGGGCGTTGGGGTGGTCTTTTGGCGGAAGTATCTCCTATATGAGGGTGATAGCCTACACCCACTCTGGTCACTCTCCTTCGGTTATCTACGGCTTTGCCTGTCTTTGGATAGTTGGGTTTCTGTGGGCAAGTGTGGGAGGCGCAGGAACAGCTCTACCCGCCTTCCTCAGCCACGAACGCCTCACCGAATTCGCCCCCCCTCTCGCTACGATGTGGGGCGTGTGGATAGTGCGTGATGTTGTTGAGTACCGTATCAGCAATGCTCCTGAATTTCGGCACAATGACCCGCTCTACTGGTACGACTCGGACTGGACAGCCGCACTCACAGCAGTAGCCGCCATGCTTCTCTACTGCGGGGTACGACGCAAAATAGACAAGGCGAGCTCCCTTATTCTTAGTATGGCATTAGGCTGGTTTGGAGGAATGCTACTGTTAGTCGTTCTGATGAACCTCCACATGACCCCTCCACGCTCGGATAACTGGGCAGGGAGTGTGGGAATGGTGGTGGGGATGTGGGTATTCTTGCAGAAAAATGGGTTGAGCGGAGTAACCTACGCCTCCATCGTGACTGGCTTCATCGGCGGAATAGGGTTTTCGGGAGCGGCTCTCCTCAAGCTAATTGAGATGAAGGGGGGAGGAGATACCAACTGGCACAGTGTTCTTGAACAGAGTTATGGAGCCATCAACGGTATCGCAGTAGCCATCGCAATGGCGATGATAGTACGCCGTGCCCCTCGCACCTCCGAAGAAGCCCCTGGCATAAAGTGGGCAGACTCTTTCGCCTATCTATTTCTACTGCTTAGCGTGTTGCTTTTCAATATGCAGAAAAACCCGGAAGAGTGGGTTAAGCAGAAAGCCTTACCGGAAGTGATGTTCCACCTTCCTACGATTGGGTGGTTTAGCCTCCTCTATTTTGCTCTCACGCTTGGCTTCCTCTATGTAATGACTTCTAACCGCAAGAGACCTATCGCCCTTTTCACTATCCCAGCTCTGCCAAAAACTCAGCTTCTCTATCTTACTCTGCTATGGATATTCGTGATGATGAATTTTGAACGTGCACTCGTCCACTTCAGCGCGGTGCGCCTCGTGACGGAAGCCGTTATTTTCTTTAATGCGGTAGTGGTCTCCGCGCTTATTTTAACCCACTCACAAGAAGAAGAGATTGTCCCTATCGAACCTTTGACCGACTACCGTAATCTCAATAAGAGAGCCGCAATTTATGCCATCGCCTCATTACTCGACTTTAGCCCTTTTATGCGGCTTGAGCGAGTATGTCATGAAGTCTACGCCATAGTTTCTCCGGAATTAGGCG
>JAPLCR010000270.1 GCA_026392135.1 Armatimonadota bacterium | reverse complement strand
TCTGTGGAAGAGGTGGATGCTGCTGCAGTCCCTGTAGCCTCAGAGCGACGACGGCGCGAGGTCTTGACAGGCGGCGCATCCAATTCAGACGCTTCCCGAATGGGTTCCGCGTTCGCCGAGGCTTGCACCTCTGACACGGGAGACCCTTCGGAGAGTTCGTCATGGCTCATGCGCGAATCTCCTCAATAATGATGGGCTTACTCAATTGTTGTGAAAGAGCAGTAGTTTGCAATGAGAGGAGAAGGACTTCCTCCGCTAATCTCCCTCTACGAAATGCGCTTCTTTCAAACCGCGTTGGGAGGTCTCTTGGTGCAGTACCGCTCTCGTTATGATGAACTAAGGCACGCTACTTTTGTCTGTTGGGCACTATGTCTCTTCACGGAAGCGTCACGAAAAGAGTGGAGTAGAATCAAAACCTTACATAACACCAGTCACAAAAATAGGTATCTTCGGCTTATTATACTCCACTCTGCGCTATTCTCATATCTTCTGACAATTTTTCTCACAACCTCCCTCTCTATTTAAGCAAAATTGGCAACAGTAACGATAGGTAGAGTGAGGCACCCCTTTTTGCCCTCTCAACTCTGTTTGCCTTCCACCCTAGAATGGAGGATCTTATGTTTAAAACTGTTCACCGTGATTCTGCCGAAGTGCTTGCCTTTGTAGGCACTCCCTTTCGCCCAGTCATTCGGGCTGTAACTACAGAATTCACGTTTATAAAACATAGAGGAGACTCCCTTGAAGCAGAAAGAATCTGCACAGCATCGTCGGGGAAACGCACCGGAATGGTTTCAATGTATCCATTGCGGTCAGCAGGTTGTCCCTGAAACTTACGGCACAGAACACCGCAACCACTGCCCCTGGTGTCTCTGGAGCAAGCATCTAGATGACCAGCCGGGAGACCGCGCCGCCGACTGCGGCGGGTCTATGGAGCCTGTGGCAGTGTGGGTACGGCGAGGAGGTGAATGGGCTATTATTCACCGTTGCAAGCGTTGCGGAGACTTTCACTCAAACCGCATCGCAGGAGACGACCATGAGGTACTCCTCCTCTCGCTCGCCTTCCGCCCACTCTCTCAACCTCCCTTTCCGTTAGAGCGCATCCAGCTAGGTGTTATTCCTGCCGATGCCTCCTGAGCCGCGCCAACAAGCCCCCTGCTTTCCTGAAAAAGAGAGGCAGGGGGCATTTTATTTTACGATGTAGCAGGGAATAGCTCACCCCGCGCCGTAAAAAGAGAGATACCTAACTATCAATGGAGACTCTTTTTATGGCAAAACTACGCATCGGCATACTCTCTTTCGCACACGGACACGTCAATGCCTACGCGCACCAGATAAAAACCTTTGAGGACGCAGAACTCGCCGCCTGTTGGGATGACGATACGGGGCGTGGGGAGCAGAACGCTGCCAACTTTGGCATACCCTATCACGCGCATATTGAAGACATTCTCGCACGCAAAGACATAGACTGCTTTATCGTCGCAAGCGAGACGAATAGACACGCCGACCTCTGTTGCGCCGCACTAGAGGCAGGGAAAAATGTCCTGCTGCAGAAACCAATGGCAACTACCCTCGAAGACTCTGACCGTATCCTTGCCGCCCTCGAAAAACATCCACAGTGGTTTAGCCTCGCCTTTCAAATGCGGTGCGACCCCCAGAATATCCGTATGCGCGAGCTGATTGCGGAAGGGGCGATAGGGCGGATTGGGCTGGTGCGTCGTCGGCACTGTATTCCGGTTCTCTTCAATAAGGGGTTTATCGAAGGTGCTTCCAAGTGGCACATCAGCAAAGAGGCGAATAGGGGAATGTTTTTTGACGACGCGATACACCCTATTGACTGGATGATATGGACGCTTGGCAGAAAGCCCGTCTCTGTATTCGCCGAAATTGACAACGTTCTCACGAATGTCGCGCCCGATGACACGGGTATCGCGGTGTTTCGTTTTGAGGATGGGCTAATGGCAGAGATTGTCAATTCGAGTGTAACGTGGGCGAGCGAGAACACCACCGAAATCTACGGCGACAAAGGTGTAATTATCCAAAACCATGGCGATTCGCCCTCGTGCGGTATTAAGCCGCCGCACCCGATCGGCGTGAAGCTATACCAGAGCGATAAGAGCGAAGCGGGGTGGCAAGACCTGAATCTGCCTATACCCGTAGGGCATGGAGAGCGTATTGCAGGGGTAGCGCGGCCCTTCATCGACGCGCTCAAGGCGGGGGTTCCAATGTGTACTGCGGCGGAGGGGCGCGTCTCGGTAGAACTCTGCTTGGGGGCTTATCAGTCCGCGCAGACCGGGCAAAGGGTACGCTTTCCTTTTGAGGGGAATCCTGTATAGTATAAGTTGCGCTTCACCCTATCACCCCCTTGTGAATAGGGTATACTGTCTTGTCATGGAAGAGCGATCGCCCTCTTCTGTAATCCTAAACCTGAGAGCCAATAAAAATTTATGAACAGTAAAACAACCAAACGCCGCCAACAAAGACCGCGTCCTGCCTCCCACGCACCGCAGAGACCTGTGCCGCCCAAGCCTTATGTCCCTAAAAAGCGGACATTCGATATTATAGAGCGCGTGGTGGAAGCACCTCCGCCCCCTCCAGTAGAGCTGCCGTTTCGCGTGCTTATCGCCATACACCGCCCCCGCTTTCGAGGGCGTGCCGAGCGCAGTGTAGCAAGAGTTGGATGGGAAATCACCTCTCTCCTCAATAAGCAAGACCCCGTAGGGCAGTGCGCTAAGGCTCCCGCGCCGCCCGACGTACTCCTGCTATCTGGAGATTTTGGTCGACAGCGCAACTACGCCATTTTTAGAGCCGTACAAAAGTACCGTGAACAGGGCATGAAGATAGTGGGGTTAGTGGATGACTGCGAGGAGGCTCCAGAAGGGTATCCCGATTCTTCACCAGCCAATCTATGTGACATCTGTATCACGCCTCCCGTGAAAACTACCGACCTGCGCGAACTCTTTGCCGATCTCTTTCGGGCTGTTAAAGGGGAAGAGCCGCCCCCGCTTCGCACGGCTCACACCGAAGAGGAGGAAGAGGAGAGCGAAGAGTAAAACTACTGTACTCTCTCCTTTTCCAAAAAGCCTACCGCCGCACCGACTCTGTTGGACACGCCTGCTCTCCGCAAGGCTCATCAGGGTAGGTGCGGAATTTGCATCACAGGATCGAATCACTACGCAGACCTGCCTATAGGTCAAGTCCTTCTCCCGATTCGGGAGAAGGATGTCTGAAGGACAGGATGAGGGGTGGGTATAGGTAGCCTCCTCTTCCTCAAAACTACCGATACATATTCCAATGAGCATTGCGAAGGGGGAGATTTAGAGGAGGAAGCGTAATTACTTCCCCCTGTCTGTATTAGAGCTTCATGTTACGCAGTAAGTAGCCCTCAACCCCTAGCCCCTTCTCCCAATACTGGGCGAAGGGGAACTAAGGCGACCAGTTTACCGGGTTTCTCCTCTGCTTTGGGTTCCAAAAAGCGAAATGTCCGCTCTACAAACCTTTC
>JAPLCR010000408.1:1988-14441 GCA_026392135.1 Armatimonadota bacterium | reverse complement strand
TGATAAGCCCAATCTGTTTGCATAGAACACCTCCCTGTTTTTTGCAGGGTTCTACAAAAACACAAGAACTTCCTCCCCAAAACAGAACCCAGAGGAAGGCGTGTATGCAACCTACATCTCAAGATATGGGACAAGATAAGCCCCTTGTGAAGGGGTAAGGGTTGGGATGGGGTGGATGGGTCAGTGCGATAGGCTTCCAACACCGGGCATTCACCCTTCCCCGCACCAGAGTGGGGGTGGCTGGGTACAACGTGGAAGCCTTCCGTTTTGCGGTGAAAATTAAGGAGAGATAAAAGTGGACGAAATCAAACTATCAGAAGCGCGGGCAGTCACGCGGCGCACGTTTTTTAGCGGAATGGGAGCGGGCATCGGCGCGATGGCGTTAGACGCGCTCATGGCGCAGGAGGGGCAGGCACAACGCAACGCCCTCGCGCCCAAGAAGCCGCACCACAAAGCCCGTGCCAAATCGGTTATCTATCTTCACGCGTCCGGCGCGCCGCCCACGCTCGATATGTTCGACTACAAGCCGAAACTCGTCGAGTTGAACCTGAAGCCCTGTCCCGAATCTCTCATGAAAGGCGAACGATTCGCCTTCATTAAAGGGGTTCCCACTATGCTCGGTTCGCCCCACAAGTTTAAGCAGTGCGGACAGAACGGCGCGTATGTGAGCGAACTGCTACCCGGTATCGGAAGTATTGTAGACGACATCACGATAGTGCGCTCTATGAACACCGACCAGTTCAATCACGCCCCCGCAGAGATGTTCCTCTACACAGGCTCCGCGAATCCCGGCGATGCCGCTATGGGGTCATGGCTCACCTACGGGCTGGGTTCCGAAAATCAAGACCTGCCCGGTTTTGTGGTGCTAGTCTCCGGCGGAACCGACCCCACAGGCGGCAAAAGCCTCTGGAATAGCGGCTTTCTGCCCTCCGTCTATCAGGGAGTGCAGTGCCGCTCGACGGGAGAGCCGATACTCTACCTGAACGACCCGCCGGGCTTATCTCGCGCAGACAGAAGGCGGAGTCTCGACGCGCTGGAAAAACTGAACGCGGCGGAGGCAAAGCAGTTTGGCGACCCCGAAACGCTCACCCGCATCGCGCAGTACGAACTCGCCTATCGAATGCAGATGGCGGTTCCCGAAGTCACCGACGTTCGCAAGGAGCCGCAACACATACTGGATATGTACGGCGTAAAGCCCGGTGAAGCCAGTTTTGCGAAAAACTGCCTACTGGCGCGACGCATGGTAGAGAAGGGCGTTCGCTACGTGCAACTCTACGACTGGGGCTGGGATATTCACGGCACGGGACCCGGCGACGACCTGATGACCGCCTTCCCGCAGAAGTGTAAGGATATGGATAGAGCCGCCTCCGCGCTCATAAAAGACCTCAAGCAGAGGGGAATGCTAGACGATACGCTGGTAGTGTGGGGCGGAGAGTTCGGACGAACGCCTATGAACGAAGCGCGGGGAGGCTCGAAGCATCTAGGGCGCGACCACCATCCGCACTGCTTCTGTATCTGGATGGCGGGCGGAGGAATCAAAAAGGGGCTTGTGTACGGCGAAACAGATGAGTTTGGCTATCGAATTGTGCGGGATAAGGTGACGATTCGCGACCTGCAAGCCACTATTCTGCATCAGATGGGGTTAGATCCCTACACGCTTTCGTATCCATATCAGGGACTGAATCACCGTTTGATAGGTCCTACGGAAGAGGCAGTGATACGTAAAGGGTTGCTGAGTTAGTAGGCTCTCCTCTATCTCTACTCACTCAATAACAACGCCCCGAACTGTTTAATCTTAAACCACGAAGGCTCCTCTCCTTATCTTAACAAGCCTATCGCAGGAACATGACCACTTTGTAGGTAGGTCTTTCTCCCGAATCGGGAGAAGGATGTCCGTAGGACAGGATGAGGGCTAGGAGAGGTTGGGTGAGGTTATGTGAAGACCATAACTCTTACCGTGGCGAGTAGGTCAGGTAACGAATGTCAAGGGTGTGGTAAAATGGAGAGGTGGAGCGACGAATACCTGTAAGGGCGTTACAATAACCTGTGATTTGACTCTGAAAGAGAGTGCCAACTTCGCGCCAACAGTTAGAACAGGAGCAGAGCAGTGGAGAGACACCTCATTTTGTGGGATGGCGATTGCGAGTTCTGTCGGCGTACCATAGGGTACGTCCACTCCAAGGATAAAAGCGACCTCTTTGCGGACTCTGCCTACCAGTCTGCACCCACACCTCCCATGACCCCTTCCCTTACCGCAGCTTGTGAACACGCCGTCCACCTCATAACCTCCGAGGGAAAAACTCTCCGCGCAGGGAGAGCCGTACTGTTTATACTAGAGCGAACTGGATGGGGCGGGACGGCACGTCTTCTTGCGCTCCCGCCGCTGATTTGGGGTGTGGAGGTAGCCTATAAAATCGTGGCGCAGAACCGCCCGTTTTTTGCGCGAATTATCTTTGGATTGAAGTGAAACGGAGAAGATGCGCTATGCACATCACCCAAGAGCAGAGAGAGCAGTACCATGAGACGGGCTACCTCCTTGTGTCTGACCTTCTGAATAGTGATGAATTGGAGGCACTTCGTACTCGGTTGCGTGAGTATACGCACGGCGGTCGCTCAACAGAACACCTCACGCTTCAAATCGAGCCGCGTATACAACGAGGAGAGCTTTCCGTATCGCATCCTGGTGACGGCATTCGTAAGATAGATGGGCTAGTACAGGGTGACGATCTCTTCCGAGGATTAGGGCTACACCCAAACATTGTGGGGGTTCTTAGAGGGATACTGGGCGACGACATCAAAATGTTTCGCAACTCCCTCCTTATGAAGCCCCCCTCCATCGGTTCGGCGAAGGGGTGGCATCAAGATTCGCCCTACTGGTCTATTGAACCGATGTCGCTCTGCTCCTGCTGGTTTCCCCTCGACGACGCTACGCTCGAAAATGGCTGTATGGTGGTACTTTCGGGAGGGCATAAACTGGGTGGGCTTCCCCACGTCTCCGTTACAGACGACTTTGTAATAGACCCTACCTGCATAGACCCCTCTCAAGGAGTCGCAGTACCTATGAAAGCGGGGAGCGGACTCTTTTTTCACTCCCTGATTCCGCACTACACCGCTCCCAACCGCAGTCAAGCATGGCGGCGGGCAATAGCCCTCTCCTATATGTCGGCACAGTCGCGCTATACGGGGCAGGGGGAGAGTCCTGAGTACTACCCCGTCTGCGGGCGCAGTTATCCCGGTTGTGTTCGGTAGTCTTTTATAACTACTCAACTTTCTCTCATAGAGAATGCCCGATTTACCTTTCGTAACAAGTCCTTCTCCCGAATCGGGAGAGGGATGCCCACAGGGCAGGGTGAGGGCTGAGTAGTTACAGTCTTTTAACCTTTGGAGGTTCCCCCAATGTCATTCCGCGACTTAGAGCAGTTCTCTCCCGGACAGTGGTTCTACGATTTGAACGACCAGTTGAAACAACACATCTACCAGCACTCTCTCGCTATGTTTGCGGAGGGCGACAGGCAGAGGGACTGCCTGAATTCGCAGGAGGCGATACGCGAACGCCAGCAAAAAATTCGGGAAGCACTTCTCGCAGGGCTTGGTGGGCTACCTTCCTCAGAAACCCCGCTCAGACCGCACATTACAGGGATTATTGAGGCGGATGGCTACTGCATTGAGAAGGTGATTTTCGAGTCGCGCCCCAATCATTTTGTCACTGCGAACCTCTATATTCCTAATGGGGTTACTACCCCGACGGGGGCAGTTCTGTTTTTGTGCGGTCATCATAAACAGGCGAAACATGAACCCGAATATCAGTCCGTATGTCAGCACTTCGTGCGTGCGGGGCTTATCGTTCTGGCGCAAGACCCAATAGGACAAGGAGAGCGATTCGCCTACTACGAGCCTTCACTAGAGGAGGGGAGCATCTCGTGGGGAACCTATGAACACGACTATGTAGGGGCGCAGTGCCTTCCGCTCGGCGACTCGTTGGCGAAATACTTTCTACACGACGCGATACGAGGAGTAGACTACCTCTGTAGCAGACCCGAAGTTGACCCGCTTCGCATCGGTGTTACTGGAAACTCTGGCGGTGGAACGCAGGCTAGCCTCCTTATGATGGTAGAGACGCGTCTTGCCGCCGCCGCTCCTGCAACCTATATTATGAACCGCGAAACCTACCTGCATACCAGCGGAGCGCAGGACGCAGAACAGATTTGGCGAGGCTTTTCGGCGCATGGTCTCGACCACGAAGACATTCTGCTTGCAATGGCTCCTAAGCCGGTACGCGTTCTCGCTGTGCAGAGCGACTTCTTTCCCATTGAAGGCACGCGGAGAACAGTGAAGCGTTGCCGAAGGTTGTGGGAACTGTTTGGTAGAGAGGGCGACATAGATCTTTTTGAGGATACAAGTACCCACAAATACACCGATAAGATGGCACAATCGGCGACAAAATTCTTCTCGCAGCATCTTCTCGATAAGGAGGTTGAAGCGGAGAATGCTCACACGGCACCTTTCCCGCCGGAAAGCCTCTGGTGTACCCATTCCGGGCAGGTACGCGGAGAGATAGAGGGCGCGGAGTTCGTTTTTGAGGCGAACCAGAAGCGGCTAGAAGAGGTAAGCGCAGTACGCCGCACTCTACCGCGAGTGGAAGCCCTCCAACGCGCAAAAGTATGGCTCAACGAGCAGGTACGGCGGAACCGAGAGCCTAGCCCCCTCAATCCACGCTACTACCGAACGGCGCACGAAGAGGATTTGCACGTCGAAATGGCACTATGGTGGGCGCAAGTGAGGGTACTGAATCACGCCTACCTATTTCGCGCTCTACGCTTCGATGGGCAAGACCTACCTGTCGTTATCGCGCTCTGGGATGGCGGTACGAACTGCCTACGCCCTCACTATAGCTGGCTACGGAAGACCTGCGAAGCGGGGAATGCCGTCATGGTGCTGGACGTGTCGGGGTGCGGAGCACTTTCGCCGCGTCCCTTTGTTGCTCACCCCAACGAGGCGTTCTACGGGGCTATCCACAAACTCTCCACCGACCTTATTTTCTTAAACAATTCGTTGGTTGCCCTACGTACATGGGATGTGCTTTGTGCTATTGAAATGGTGGAAGAGTGGGCGGGGCTAGACTCATCACAAATCAGCCTCTACGCGCATGGGCGCGAAGGAATCTACGGTCAAATCGCCGCGTTTTTGGATTCGCGTATCCGCAAAACAGAGGTTGTGGAGGGGATAGGGAGTTACGAGGAGTGGCTACAAGCCCGACACTACCTTTCGGATAACCTCTACTCGGTCATACTGCCGGACGCGCTCCACTATTTCGATTTGCCGGACTTGCACTAAGCTCAAGCTCCCTTTGAGCAGAGCACTATGTTCAAACGAAAAAGGAAGTGAGAAACGTTTGAGAGGAGGCTTCGCTTGAAAAAGAAAAAACAGCAGGAGTGCATTCTAGTAGACAAAGAGCGGTTGCTTGAAGAGTTAGAGTCGGAGGACGAAGCGATCCGCGCTAAAGCCCTGCGTTCGCTCTGCCCCTGCCACGGCGACTGGAAGATGTTCGAGGAGAATCTGCTACTGGTGGAGCGGTTTCGGAAAGACCCTAGCCCCCTCGTGCGCCGAACTGCTCTACACCTCTTTGAAGACGCAGGTGAGATATCAACGGAGGGTTATCAGACGAACCCTCGCGAAGTCACAAACGATATGCTACGCGCCAAACGCGCCTCCCGCTTCGCGCCAGACGAAGAGGAGTTGGAAGCAGTCAAACGAAAGCACGCGCAAAAACAGGCTAGTAGGGGGAAGTTTTCTGTTCGCTGACCTGTAAGGTAACATGAGTTCGGGCTATCTTGTGTCTCAAAAACGCGGAAACAACATAGCGTATTCTCACATTTGGGGTAGGAAGGCTTACAGCACAGGAGAGGGGGATTCCCCTACTCCAAGCGATACCGCATGAGCCTGTGCGGGATGTCGCAGTCCATAAAGATGTCGCCCTCTGCCACATAGCCCAACTTCTCGTAGAAGCCGATAGCATAGGTCTGCGCCTCTAGTAAGAGTTCGGTATACCCCTCCAAACGCGCAAACTCCTCAATGTAGAGCATCAATTTCGCGCCTGCACCCACGCCCCTATGTTCAATATGAATCGCGACGCGCCCAATCTTCCCAGTGCCATGCCCTTTGTCTATCAGCCGCGCCGTACCCACAACACCATTCTCCGTATTTTCAGGGGCGGGGGCTTTCCGTATAAGAAAGTGGGTAGCGGTAATATCATAAGCATCCAACTCTTCTTCAATGGGAACCCTCTGCTCCTCCACAAAAACGAGCATCCGCAAAGCGAAAACGGCGGAACGCTCCTCCGCCGTCTGTACGCAATCCGCCGTGTAGGTCTGTAGTACTGCTTCTTCTGTTGACATTGTCTCTACGGTCTCTCCTGTAACTCTCGATAGAAGCCTATAAGGTCGGTGGAGAGTATCGCCTCCTCGTCTCCCCTATCCAGTAGCCGCCCCGTTATCTGCCCCCGATGATAGCCTCCATGTGTGATGACGTGTTGGAGAATCTGATAGAGCGGTATTTCGTAAGGAACGCCCTCCGTTGTTTTAAACGCCACAATACGATTCAGGTCATCGTCCGAGGTCATAGTCTCAAAATAGCCCCAAAAACGCGCCCGCTCTGCGCCGAACGCAAAGCGAATTGCGAGAGGAGTCGGATACTCGGAAGCGTCCATTCTCGCGGTGGGGGAGATTCCAAGACAGCGGCTTCTCCACATCCACTGAGAGCCTATAATATGTACCGCCGCCTCTTGAATCGCGAGAGTCTGTGCGTCACCAGTCGCCCTAAGATCAGTCTCCTCCCCAAAAACGGTATAGAGCATCTGAACAAGCCTATCGTTCGCCCAGTCGTTATAGAGGTAGAGCGTGCGGACATCTTCTAAGTTCATTATTTTTTCTTGACTCTTTCGAGAACCTTTTCAGTAATATCGTTCTGTGAGTAGATAAGCGTCCCGCTATCAAAAACGTGCTGAAAGCCCTTTTCCTTCGCATACTTACCTACAACGGCGCGTAGGTCGGTCATCTGTTGAACGCGGAAGGTCTGCGCCCTTGCAATGGCGGAGTTTCGAATCTGCGCCTCGATATTAGGCAGATAGACGTTACGGAAATTTCGGCTTGCATCTAAGAGGGTCTGCAAACGCTTCTTGTCTTGCGCTGTAAGGCTTGCCGCCTCCTTAGTCTGAATCGTTCTCATCTCCACCCCGCGAGTGCCGGAGAGTGTCTGTAACGCCGTGATTCTCTCCGCCTCCTGTGGGGTAGGCGTAAATTTACCAACCAAAATCAGGAACTCCTGAATCTCCGTAGGCTCCAAATACTCGATTCCGCCAAGTATTTTTATCCGCTTATCGGCATCCTGTGCCACCTCTTGCTCGTTGCGTTCGTACTCTTTGGGGGCAGAGGATCCATCGTATAAACGCCCCATATCCACCACCGCCACCTTGCTCAAGGTAAGCGGAGCTTCGTCTTGAGGCTCATTTTTTGTTCTACCGTGCGCGGTTCCTAGCGCGATAAAAACGCCTGCAACGGCAAATCCAAACAGGAGGAAGAGGCTTCCTTTTTTATGTCTCATAACAGTTCTCCAGAGTTAATCTCAGCGGGGGGTAGTATGCGAACGGTCTCCCCTTCCACCTGAATACGTCTTTTCGCAAAGAGCGTGACTGCCTCTACATAGGCGCGATGCTCCTCCGTCAGAACGCGGGCGGCGAGCGTCTGCGGGGTGTCTCCTTCGAGTATAGGGACGGCGTGTTGAAGAATAACAGGACCCGTGTCGTAGTTCTCGTCCACAAAGTGAACCGTACAGCCTGACTGCTTCGCGCCGCTCTCCAACACCGCCGTATGCACATTGCCGCCAAACATCCCCTGCCCGCCAAACTCAGGAAGCAGGGCGGGGTGAATGTTCATAATGCGGTTGCGATACGTCTCTACAACGTGAGGCGGAAGGTGAAGCATGAACCCCGCAAGGCAGATAAGCTCGACCTCATATTTTGTAAGAAGGCGCAAAAGCGTGTCGCCATATCCCTGCGCGTCTCCCTCGTACTTGCGGGGCGATACCACCGTCGTGTGAGTACCCGCCTCCTGCGCCCGAAGCAGGGCGGGAGCATCGGCGCGGGTTCCGATGACGAGGGCGATTTTGGCGTTGAGTTCGCCCGACTGAACTCCCTCAATGAGTGCCCCAAGGTTGGAGCCGCGCCCATGACCAGAGACCATGACGGCGATAGAAAGAGGGCTGTCGGTCATGCCGCCGCCCGATGGGTGATGTGAATCGAAATCTGCAAGCGAAACTCCTGTGCAAACGGGTTATCTCGTCTATTCTACCCCCTGCGTGCCTTTTCCTAATAGAGGAATCGAAGGCGACAAGCGCGAAACTCATCTTGAGTTTCCATTTCACAGTTATAGAGGGGCAATTCAGATGAAAAAAACAGTCATTACGAACTATAAATATCGCTATGCACGTTTAATTCCGCTTTTTTGTTGTATCGGAATACTACTAGGAGGCGGCTCTGTCTCCTATGCACAGATGGGTAAAGTCTGGGCTTGGGGTG
The DNA here is from genome assembly GCA_026392135.1 of Armatimonadota bacterium. GTDB lineage: Bacteria > Armatimonadota > Chthonomonadetes > Chthonomonadales > Chthonomonadaceae > CAIJLM01. Next base: position 5,869 of record JAPLCR010000408.1, on the reverse strand, counting down.
ATAACAGCGAGGGACAACTGGGAAACGGCACGGTGGTAGACAGCACTACGCTCACCGCAGTCTCCAAACTCACAAACGTCGTTCAGGTAACAGTAGGTAACTCCCACTCTCTTGCTCTAAAATTGGATGGAACGGTGTGGACGTGGGGAGACAACTTCTACGGGCAACTTGGAAACGGAACTACCGTAAACCGATACACTCCCCAACAGGTCGCTGGACTCACAAACGTCGTACAGGTGGTAGGAGCCTCCTCCTCTTCGCTTGCCCTGAAAGCGGATGGAACGGTGTGGGCATGGGGCTATAACGGTCAAGGGCAGTTGGGAGACGGAACCCTACTCGATAGGAAACGCCCCGTACAGGTTAAAAGGCTCACAGGCGTAGCGCAGATTTCCGCAGGAGGCAACCACTCGCTTGCGTTGAAATTAGATGGCACGGTCTGGGCATGGGGAGCCAACCAAAGCGGTCAACTAGGGGACGGAACCTTGACGGGTAGCGTCACGCCCGTTCAAGTCGCCGGCTTCGACGCGCTCACTCTTACCCATGTGGCGCAGGTTGCGGCGGGATATTCACACTCCCTCGCGCTACTGCGAGACGGGACGGTGTGGGGATGGGGAGATAATGGCTCTGGTCAACTGGGAGACGGGACTAGTAATAGAAAACGCTCCCCCATACAGGTTTCAAAACTAAATGGCGTTGTACAGATTTCAACAAGAGGTCACCACTCTCTTGCTGTAAAGTCGGATGGAACTGCCTGGGCATGGGGAAACAATAGTGAAGGGGAGTTGGGAGACGGAACCCACTCTACAAAATTCTCGCCTGTGCAGGTCGTAAACCTTACGGGGGTAGCGTTCATTGTAGGATGCGAGGCGCACTCTTTCGCGCTTTTACAAGATGGAACAGTGTGGGGCTGGGGATCCTACGTATTATTACTAGATGGAACCCGCAAAAACAAGTACTCGCCCGTTCCAATATCCGCCTTGCAAGGGCAGACCCTCTTTGTTGGAAGTTACAGACATGGTCTCTCTGTTCAGGCGGCGCTTCAAGAGACACAGGTTAGCCCCGCAAATGTTACCGCGCCCTATGGCAAATCTTTTGTCGCCGCCGCCACGCTTGCAAACGCGCTAGGCGGTTTGCCTCTGAACGAACCCCTCGCCTTCTCCGTAGATGGAAACAGCGTCGGAATAGCGACCACGACGCTTGGGGGCATCGCAAGCCTCGCCGTTCCTCCCTCCCTCTCCTACACGGCAGGAACCCATACGCTCTCCGTCGCGTTTGTAGGGAGTAGGCTCTACAACGCCTCTAACGGAGCCGCCACCCTCACGATTACTCCTGCGGATACCGCTATCAAAACAAGCACATTCGCAGGTAGACCCGGCGATACGAGAGGGCTTTACGCTACCCTCAAACGTAAAACCGACAACGCCTCTCTCGGCAATCAGCCGTTGATCTTCAAGGTAGACGGAGATACGATAGGAACAGCCGCCACCGATGGAACCGGAAAGGCTACTCTCCCTTACAAGTTGGATGAGACCTACTCCGTCGGCTTCCACGTTCTCACGGTAGAGTATGCAGGGGATAGCAACCACAACGCCTCCATCGGAACGGGAACTCTCAACGTTGTACAAGCCCCCAGTGGCATATTAGGCTCTTCGGTATCGGGGAAGGCAGGGGCGACTGTCACCCTGAAAGGTAAGCTGACGCGTAAAACCGACGGTGTCCTTCTGATAGGCAGGACGGTGCGCTTTCAGATAGATGGCGTGGAGGTCGGTAGTGCTGTTACGGACGGTATCAACCTGACAACACTCGCCTACACAATACCCGCCGATCTCTCTACAGGGGCGCACGTTATCACCCTTTTGTTTGAGGGGGATGCGCTCTACCTGAGTGCAAGCGATAGCAGTAAAAACTTGACAGTGAAGTAGGGGGGAAACAGACTCCCCCTGAACTCCGTTGTGCCGGTGAAGTAGGCTTACTGGGGTATGTACGATTTTTGTATTCAAACAACCGAATCGAAATACAGCCAAACCTATAGGTCAAGTCTTTCTCCCGAATCGGGAGAAGGATGTCCGGAGGACAAGATGAGGGACGGGTACAGGTAAGCCTTCCATATCTCAAACCATCCCAATACATACCCCAGTGCCAGTGAAGTAGGGGGAGGGTAGTGTCAATAATAGGGCAGAAATGCCACCCTATTTTAGAGTAATCGTCGTCGCCATAACGACACGAGCCGGCTGTCCGTTCTGCTGAACGACGGCAGTGAGGTTCATCTGCGACTGGTAGATGGAGCCGTCCTTAATATCGAGGTAGACCTGCCCTGTGCCAGTAAGAACAGAGCTTCCTTTCCCTGCGGTTATCACATCCCAACGCGCCAACTTCTGCTTGCCCAGAGTGGTAAACCCAATAAACTTGACGGTGTGCTGGATGATGTCCCTGTTTCCCGCACCGCTCTCCAGACGAATGTTGAACTTATCGCCGACCTTAACAGGCTTTTCGGGGAGCGCGAAGCCCACAACTCCCCCGCCTACTGGGCTTCCCTCAATCCTGCCAAGTTCATCCACCTTCAAGGTAAAGGCATTTGTAGGGCGCTCATTTTTTTTAATAGGCGCGTCGGAGAGTTCTAGTATCGCGCTCTTACCCTGCAAGCCCTTCACCGTGAGGGTGGAAAGAGAGTTGGAGCCGCCTTGCGGAGCGCGTCTGCCTACGCCCATCGTCACCTTTGTCTCTACGCGATAGACCCACTTGTCCCCTTCTATGAACTTTTTACGAAAAAGAAAGCCCTCTTTCGTGGTGGTCACCTGTGCGGGGGAGAGCGCGGGAATGAGCAGGCTTCCCGCTCCCATAAGGTTTGCTAAAAGGATTTTGCACCCCTGATTCATTGTGTAGGTCTCTCTCCTCTTCATCATCGTGTGACGAGAACTGAACAGTGAGCGTGGCGCAAAACGTTGTCGCAAACGCTGCCCAATAAGAGGCGGCGGAAACCGCCTTGCCCACGCCCTCCAAGCACTATCAAGTCACAACCTTCGCGCTCGGCATAGGTGAGAATCGTCTCTGAGGGATGCCCTGCCTCCTGCACAACATCTGTAGGTAGGCTATACTCTTGTAAGATGGAGGCGGACTGCTCTTCAATGGCGGTCAAAACGTGTGCCTCATGCTCACCTGAAACCACATCTCGTGCGGATACGAGGGGCTGAGGAGAGAGCGGGTCATACGTATTCAGCACCGTGAGGTTGGCTTGAAAACTCTTCGCTATCTCCGCGCCTATTTTGAGAGCACGAACTGCGTGTTCCGAGCCATCCGACCCCACCACAATGTGCTGAAACCCCTGTGGGTTATTACGCACAATAAGAACGGGGCAGTGGGCATGGTGCGTAACCCCTTGCGAGATACTTCCTAACAGGAGTGCCTCCCAAGCGTTCAGCCCGCGTCCACCCATTACGATAAGACCGGCACCCTCTTCCTGAGCCAACTCAAGAATACTCTCTACAGGGCTGCCTATCTGCGGGAAAGTGCGATAGGAGACCTCTGCTTTATCGAGCACCTTTCTGGTATGCTGAAAAATCTTCGCTTGCGAATCTTGCTCATACTCCAAAAGCACTCCTAGAGGGGGAGCCGCATCCGCTTGGGGTCCCGTATAGGCACTTATCGCCAGTATATCAATGACGTGGACGACCAAAACCTCCGCCTGTAACCGCTTCGCGAGGTCTCCAGCGATGCTTGCGGCTTCCAAAGCCTGTTGTGAACCATCCGAACATAAAAGTAGTTTCGTAATCATGTTACACCCTCCTTCACCCTAAAGCCTACTGCCGAACAATCGTAGCAGTGGATTTCGCGGTGATGTTTTGACCGCCGTTTTGGGCACATATATCTATCGTTACCGTTGT
>JAPLCR010000408.1:0-1982 GCA_026392135.1 Armatimonadota bacterium | reverse complement strand
GAGGGGCCAGCCATCCTCTTTTGAGATGAGAATGTTAATCATGCCCGACATCGTCTGTTTTGGTGGTGCTGACTTAGCTCCTTTGGGGGTACCTCTTCCAGAGAGGTTGAAGGGCATCTGCCAAAGAGCGGCATCCTTGCCCTTATAGGGCTTGAAACCGATAAACCGTATGCTGGACGCACCAAATTGCCCAAGTTTGATAGGAACCACATCACCAACTTTGAGAGGCTTTTCAGGATACTCTACCTCCTCTCCGGGCTGCATCTGCCCGCCCGTAATACCCTGTATCACCTGCCCGCGCTCACTCATCTCCACCTCTGCCTTGCGACCGTCCTGCATCTTCTGACCGTTACTCTTAAGCTCAGAAGTCACAATCTCCACTTTTGCTTTCTTGTCAACGACATCCAAAATGGTCATCTTCATGTCGGTCGTCATCTTCATATTAGACAAATCGGGACCCTGCGGCGTTTTGGGCATCCCTTTCGCCTGTATTACGGTAGACATCGCGTACTTAAAGGTTAAGCCCTTTTGAAGTTTGCGCCGAAAGATATAGCCTCCTTTGGCAGGGGAAATCTGCGCCTGCACTGTGAAGGAGCCTCCTAAACCGCACACTAGCCCTACACTCAGCGCACCCATAAACCACTTTTTCATGTACTCTTCTTCTCCTCATCTAATCTAAAAAGCGTGAAATCTTGTAAGCCCGTCAATGCAAATCTCTCCCAAAACTCTCTCCGACCTATCTGTGTCCTTCGCCAGTAGGAGCATCTCAAGCCTCCCCAAAACGGTTCAGGGGCGGACAGGCAAAGGGTTTGAAATAGCAGATATGGAAGTTGGGAGCGATTGCGCTCTCTACGTCCACACCCTCCCAACTCTACCAGTACTACAAGGCTACCGTACTGCCCCAGCCACCCCATCCCAACCCTTGCCCCTTCACAAGGCTCACTGGGGTATGTATGAGCGAGTTTGAGATACAGCACCCTCTCTACTGCTTACGCCCCCTATCCAACCTTTCCCCCGTTCGCCACGGGAGAAAGGCGAGAGAGACTGAAAGGCTTACCTGTATTTCGGTTCGTTCTTACGAGAGGTAAAGCCTATTGCCCCACCGCCCCGCTTATTCGTGTAGCTCTCCCCGTTTCGGGGAGAGAATCCCGCAGGGAAGAGAGAGGTTAGCAAGTCCTCCCTATCTCAAAACCACCAATACATACCCCAATGAGCCTTCACAAGGGGAAGGGCGAATGCCCTGTATGCAAAGGCTGATCGCACTCCTCAAAAGTCGGAGTAAAACGGAGCATTGCAAGTCTCCCCTTTACCTCTCTTTCTCCTCCCCTTTTTAAGGGGAGGGCAGGGTGGGGTGCATTGAGAGGGCGTGGCTGGGGCAGAGCGAGAAGCCTCTCCGCTTACCTCTCCGCCCCTGAATCTCAAAACGGGCTGTGTGCTTACCGCGATGCGGTCTGCTCTGGCAAAAACGTGTTCTCTATCGGGTTGGGGTAGCCTACTAGAACGCCTTTCCACTTGAGTTCCGCCACCGCGTTATACGCCCAGTGGGTTTTGGGAACATCGGGAAATTGGGTAAAAACCAGATAATCCACCGAAGTTATCCCGATAGTGGCAAAGTCGTTTTTGAACTCCCCATAGAGGCGATTCACAAGTTCAAGGTCTTCTTTCGTGATGGTTGGCGTATGAATGTTGCGCTTGCTGGCTTCACGCATAGCCCTGTGAATCGCAACAATGGCTTCATAGCGGGAAGTCCGTCTACTACGTCCAAAAAGCGAAATAAAGAATAGCCCGCTACCGCGAGTTCTAAGGCTGAAATCATGTATGACGAAACCATACCAGGTATCCGGAGTCACCGAATCTCTAAACATATCGTTGGCGTTGAACTCAGGAGCGTTATCCTGTTTCTTCCACGCCGCCTCTTTCTGAAAGTATCCCACCGCGTCCAGAATAGGTTTGAACTCCGCGACCAGTCCCTTCACAACGTT
>JAPLCR010000203.1 GCA_026392135.1 Armatimonadota bacterium | reverse complement strand
GTTGTCTGTAAGGAATTTACGGTTCTCTTCGGACAGGGTCGTTCCCGTTTTACCAGAGTTCTCCATAGGATCCGGTTTATCACCTAACCCATAAAGAAATACGCCCCCCAGCCTTACAGGGTTGAGAGGACGCGGCTTCCTTACAAGTACGGCGCGTTGCTCGTTTGGGCGTGCAGGTGGCACAGAGGTTGGTGTTGGTGTGGGAGGTACTTGCTCTAACAGGAGGAACAGCCCTGTAAATGCCCAGAGATTCATATTAGCCCTCTTTCCGATGTTCGACTGGTGGGGGGGGGTCAACTACTTGTTTTGACGTGATAACGGCTCTTAGTGTACGGTATTCCCTAAAAATACATCTAAAATACACTCACCTACCCTGCCTCTGTAAGGCAGCCCTCACCCTGTGCGAGCGAAGAATGCCTTACAGGAGGCTCTATTGCCAAAACTGATAGGTTGGTAACTCACGGGCGATACCCCAGATATTCCAAAGGCTACCGATGACAAACTGCCCCAACATAAGCCCAATGAAGAGGGGTAAAGAGCGTTGGAAGCCGCCGCGCCCGCCATAGCGTAGTATGAGCACTTTGCAGACCCATGCTATGAAGAGAGGTCCCCATACAAGATTAATTTCCCACGAGGAGGTGACGGCAAAGGCGAGCGGGTGTAGGGGCCACCATGGAATGCGTACTCGCAGCCATTGTAACAGGAAGGCTATACCAAAGCCCGACCAGATTGCCATAAACTCCTGAAACTTGCCCTTTTCTGGGGTCTTTATCCACGTATTGAGCTGATTATACGACTCCGCGCCAAATGTTAGGCGCGACTTGCCTTCCGCACCGTACACATACATAAGGTGCAGAACTACCCAGAAGGCAACAAATATCGCCACTATACCCAGCAGGAATAGCCCCCACCACCACTTTTTGTAGTCGGCTTTACTCTGCTCTGCCAGCTTGAACGACTCTAATTGATGTGGCATTGGGTGTGATCTATAGGCACGATTGAACCAGAAGAAGACAGAAAAGACAGTTAGTGTAGGGGTGTCAAAAGCTTTGCTCCCCATGGTTCGCGTCAAAATCATCTCTGGACCCGTAAAGTGCAGGTCGTGTATCGGGGTTCCAAGTTCAGCCCTCATGCGGGTAATGGAGATTGCAAGCCCGAAGTACATGAGGAAGAACAGCACCGCAACCCAAGGGGTCATACCTAAATAGATAGCAAAACTTATCAATCCTACACCACCTGCCAAGACACCCAAGAGGGCGGCGCGATAACTTATGGGTTCTCTACTATCATCTGCGGTGGAGGGCTTCCCTAAAGCTTTCAGGACGACCTGACGAAGATAGTTACGGCTAATCCACGCGGCATAGAGGAAATCTTGATCCCACGCCATTGCTACGGCAAACACTTTCTCAAACTTCCAAAACCAGTAGAAAAAGATACAAGAGAAGAGAAAGTCAAGAGGCATAAACATCCCTAACCCTATCATAAACGGGTAGAAGGAGAGAGGTGTCCAGCCAATTGCATTCCAAGGCTTTTGGGTCAGAAAGGGTCCTACATCCAGAAAGCTCTGCCCGAATCCAGGGGTGAAAACGGTAGGGATAGAGGGGTAGTAGTAGTTTAGGCTGTTTATGGTATCTATTAGCCCTGCAACTACGAAGCCCATCCAGAAGATTTTATTACGGAAGAGTCCTCCCGGTTGGAACGCATTTTCGGAGGTGATTTGGAGCGGTAGCTGTACAATAGGGTAAGTAAGGCGTTCGTTTTCAGTCCACTGTTTCCTTAATATGACGCTGATACAGAGCATGACGAAAAAGAGTGTCGCAACGAATGCCGTCCAGCCGAGCGTGACAGGCAACCATGCACTGATATACTTCCACTGCCATACACTTGAATTACCGACATAATAGTCTCTATAGACATTTGGGTCCGATACAAACAGCCACTTTTTAAGAAATGGGTTTATCACGTTAGCCCAGTTGTTAGACCCGTCAGCGTGCATAAACGACCAAGTGAGCATCGGTACGAAGACCTGCAGCATATCGTGCCCACAAGCACAGGAGCCTATTGAGAGTACGGAGTAGATTAGCAGAAGTTCGCCACGTTCAAGTGCAAGCTTGGGCGCAACGCGCCGTACTCCGATATTCAGTACGGTAAGCACAAGAAGAACGAAGACCGCATTAAAGAAAAGGGAGATAGTGGTAGGGTGTGCGGAGTAGCGAACCACTTCCATCTGTACTACCCAGTAGGCGTTTAACGGTAAGAGTATAAGAGCGAGTAGTACAGAGCGAAATGTGACTCCGCGCCCTTTGGTTGTCCCTTGCAGAGGGTCCACCGCCGTATGCGAGGTAGCCTCACTGTGTCCGAGTTCGTCGGGCTGTCCTTGCGCCATTGCCATTCCGTATTAGGTTCCTTCTTTTATGCTGTAAAGTGTCGATATATCGAAATAAAAGCCGCAGATGATATACTTTTGAGGGTGTCGTAACCCAGAAGCGAAAACGGAGCCTCTAGCCCCCTCGTACGCTATATATCGTACTATAATACCAAACATGAAGGGTATTACTTGCCAATTCGAGCGAATTAGGTTATCTGGTTAGGGACTGTTGAAAACCAGAAGCCCTCACCCCCGTCCCCTCTCCCAATTCTGGGCGAGGAGTGACTAGGGCGGAAGACGACTCCGTTGGGCGATAGTCTCCCTTTCCCTAGAGGTTTTGGAAGATTTTAACTAGAGAGAGTCCCTTAACGAAATCATTCCGTACCGGCTGTCTTGTAGCCACTTCAGCCTCGCACAACCTCTGTTTCAAAAGCTCGAGTAGCCTTCGTGGTCTAGCTTTGAAGCCCAACTCCCAGTCTCCACGTTAGAGACTACGACTCTTATTCTTGATTGTGAAGGTAGTTTCCTGCATTGATTCGGGGAATTTTGGCAAACCTACCAACGAGAGGTCTCAGGTCAATGCGTTTCAAGGTTGTCCTAATTCGCACATCGAACCTAGCCCTTACCCTTGAGCGTTTTAATAAGGGACTCTCGATAGTTAAAATGTTCCAAAGCCTTGCTTGAAAGCGTACTTATCGCCATACC
>JAPLCR010000435.1 GCA_026392135.1 Armatimonadota bacterium | reverse complement strand
CCTGGGTTGACATCTCGCAAGTTGTAGCCAACAACGGTTAATCCGCTCCACATTTTCCCGTTATCCCATCGATAAAACTGGCTATGGTCAAAGGGAGTGCCTCCGCCGTGTAGATAGGCTTTAGTGGGGCCATTTCCACGCCGCATAATGTCTAGATAGTCGTGGTCTAGCCGGAGGTTAGTCCCTAGTAGCTCTTCTAAGTAGGGAGTGATAAGAGGGTTGTCTATCAGGCTCCGAAACAGAGGCGACCAACCCAATATAGAGGGGAATCGGTGATGAGGCGCATCGGCAGGGATATTCTGCTCTGCCACTTTTTCGTCCAGTATCGCATTCAACCGCTCTAGTATTGTGCTATCTAGTGCGTTGGGCAACACGACATATCCTTGTAGGTCAAACAGGTATCTATCCAGTTCGTTCATCAACTACTTATCTCTCCGCGGAAGGCGAATCTCCCCGCCTAACAGCGGCATCTTCGCTCTTGAATGGTATCAATTCTACCTCAATTACATCGTCTAAGGGGGCTAATGACGAGGTCTCTTGGTGTGAATCGTTGGAATTATCGCCGCCTTTACGTCGCACACGTGCGGAAATTTGTTGTACTTTAGCACGTGAAGCGAGATATGCGCTCTGATAGATTCTCTTTAGCTGCTCTCGGCTCAAGTTCTCCCCTGTCTCGTAGTAGACCTGAGCGGCGTGTCCGATCGTTGCCGTGCCTGCATACGCAATCATTGCCTTAACCACCATACCGCCAACAGGTATCATGCCAATGATCTCACGCGCGATTGCCCGCCAACCAAAAGCATTGCCTAGTATGGGAGCCAACTCCTTCGAGCGTTTTACGTAGTCTACAGGCAGGTCGTAGATGGCGGCGAGCCGAAGTGCGAGCATAGCTTGATTTTTGGTTAACACGACAATATCGCTAAGTGCGTTTACAGGAAGCAGGATGCCTGTGATAGGAAACGCCGCAGTTATCCCTGTAAGGAGCGAGAACTCTGCGTTGACAATAGCGGTTTGATTGACAAGAAAATCGCCTACCCGTTTTCGGAGTACAGGGAAGTTACGCGCTAATGCCATTCTCCACTCTGGTTTGTCTTCGATAATACGCTCAAGCGTGCCGTCTATCCCGCCAAAGTCCCGAAGGGTGTAGATGAGGTTGTCAGCGGGCGCGGTGAGTCTATCTGCTCCAACATCTAAAACAAAATCAAATGACTGTGCTTTTTCGGGAAAGCCTGCTTGATGGGTGAAGTCATCGTATTCGGAAATTTCGGCGTAGCAGGCTCGTTCTGAGGGAGTCACATTTGCACTCAGCTGTGTTACTACACCTTTCGACGCATAGAGGAACTGAATGACCTCCGTGCGTTCTGCGGAGTCACCCACTATTGCGATTTTAAGGAGTTTGTTCGTCTCTTGTGCTATTTCGTTTGCGGAAACGCTCTTGAGAATTGTCCAAAAGTCCCTTGGATTTCCTACTTTTGCCATTCTGATCCACCTCCCTTGCGCCTTCTTTTTGGCTTACCGCCTCTTCTCTCCTAACAACTTGGAGAGGACTGGCTCCATTGCCTCAATCCATATACGATAGCCCTGCTCGTTTGGATGCAGAAAGTCGGTAGTTATGTTTGGCAACATTGCCCCATCGGGTTGAAGAAACCTACTGCCAAAATCTAGGAAGGTGATGCCGTGCTTTCCATTTAGTTTGCGGAGTTCAGCATTTATCTGCTGTATTCGATGGCGGTGGAGTGTGCTTGCCTGCTGATCACGCGGTAGAATTCCCAACAACAGTACTTTTGTGCGAGGTGATTTTTGGCGAATAGCCGTGCACACTGCTTTGATACCTTCTACTGTCTCCTCATTTGTGTTACCACGTGCGTTGTGAGGTGCTATATTGTTGGTACCTATTAGAACTACGGCTACTTTCGGGTGAATACCCTCAAGTTCACCATTCTGAAGCCGCCAAACTACCTGCTGTGTCCTATCCCACCCAAAGCCTAAATTGACCGCATTACGTGGAGCAAAGTGTTTTTCCCAGAGGTCGCCTCCAAGCACTCGATTTGAAGTTGGAACTCCGCCAAACATATGTGTTATAGAATCGCCGACGAATATCAGGTCAACAGCTTGATTCTTGATTTGTGCTTTCACGGCTTCGTGCCGCTCACTCCAGTCATAGAAGTCTTGCTCACACTTGATGACAGGCACAACTGCACTGTTTTCGGGCTTGCCCATTAGCTTACGTAAGGTCGGCTCCATTGCCTCTGCCCACTTGAGATTACCAATGGGGTTTGGGTGGAGTAGATCGGGCAGGAGCGAGGAGTCAACCGTACCATCCTTTTGTAAAAACACGGGATTAATGTCGAGATAGAAGATATGTTTATTGTCTGCAATGGCACCAGCGATATCGCTTGCATCACTCCCTCGTTGGGAGGCTCCGGGAAAATCGGCGCGTGGAAATATCTTGAGGAGAAGTACCTTCGTGTCGGGTAGTTTGGCGCGAAGGGTATGCACTATCTTTACAATGCCTTCTGCCAACTGCTCTCCTGTGTGCGCGATGCGTCCACGCTTCGAGTCGGTGTTATTCGTTCCTATCATCACGACCGCCACTTTTGGATGAATACCGTCTATGCCCCCGTTCTCTAGCATCCAGAGTATATTTTCGGTTCTGGCTCCGCTATAACCAAGGCTAACTGCCCTTCGAGGTTCGTAGTAAGCACTCCACACGGGGTAGTTTTCGGGCTTATCCCATGCTTGCGTAATAGAATCGCCAACAAATATAAGATCGACATCTCCTTTTCTCAGGCGTTCTCTCTTTTCATTCCAACGTGCTTCCCAGATGATGGGGGTTTTAGGTTCGGGAACGATTGCAGTGTTTTGAGCATGGAGAACACAGGACACTTGAAATAGGAGAGTGACGGTAAGTATCCAAAGTACTTTCAGTCGGTTCATGGGGATGCCTCTTCGTAGTTGCAGAATATTATGGGTATTATACCCGCCCTAAGAGAAAGAGCGCAGATTGACACAATATGTGCGAAGAGCCATGTCAGGAATTGTTTGCCAGTTGGGTGCGCCAGCGCGTCCCTCCCGACCGTATGGTTATTAAAAACTCACCTTACGCAGTAAGTAGCCCTCAACCCCTAGCCCCTTCTCCCAATACTGGGCGAAGGGGAACT
>JAPLCR010000697.1 GCA_026392135.1 Armatimonadota bacterium | reverse complement strand
TTTATTGCGGAGTGGAATGAGCGTGCTCATGGTTTCGCTTGGACGGAGCAGTCCTTTGAGAAGGTGCTAGACAAATGTGGGCAAAACCTCCTTGCCAAAGCCGCTTAATCCCAACCCTTTATTGCTTGGAGCGGTACTAAGAGTTCAGGGTTGCGGCTCTTCACATAACCTCTCCTTTGCAAAGGAGAGGAAGTCTTAGCGGTATGAGATTTGAAAGGCTTGCGCGTTGTTCCAAGTTTGGGGCTATGTGCATTTTTTCGCGTGTTTCGCGGTTTTTGCTCTCACAAGCCTGAACAGATTACAAATTGCTTTGGGATTGGAGCATTTTGGGGTATAATGGTATTAGTTGTAGTCTAAATCAATCTCAACTCATCACGAAACTTGAGGAGGTGTTGTCATGGCAAAAGGTGGCGGTAAGGGCAAGTCCAAAACCGACGTTTCTGCGCGTCAACTATTGAAGAACCAACAGGCTCTTTGCAAATACTGCGGTACGAAGACCGATGTAGTGAAAGTTCTCACTCCTGCGGGGCGTACTCAGATGTTTCGCAAATGCTGTGTAGCGGCTGGCGTTCAAGCGGCTTAGGTTTTTGCGCTTCAAATGCTTAAAGAGTCTTCCCTTTTGGGAAGGCTCTTTTTTGTATTTTCGTAGGTGTTACCCTCTTGTTTTAGCGGGAACGGGCGATAATTAGTTTGCCTGAAAAGTGTGGGTGCGCTATAGAGGGCAACGGAGCTTCCGAGTAAAACCCGGCAGTTCTTCATCGAGCAAGGCTAATAACGATGTACGAAGAAGATACCAAGCTCAAAATCGTGCGTTTGCTTGAACCTAGCCTTTGCTACTCCTGTGTCTTTGCAAAAATGGCACAGGTTAGCATGGAAGACGGTTCATCCCGTCGAATGCTTCACTGCAAACGCCTCGATTGTGACAACTGGCAAACCGAGGAGGTCACTGAATCCCCTCGCACACTCTCTGAAGAAAATTAATCTATCAACGAAATTCTGCGGATGTGAAAGCGGAGAAGGCTAAATAAATAGCCTTCTCCGCTTTGTGTTTGAGGTAACTCATCGTAAGAGTTCTGGGGATATTCACATAACCTCACCCAACCTCCCCTTTGTGTCCCCTTTGTGAAGGCTCATTGGGGTATGTATTGGGAGGGTTTGAGATAGGGGAGGCTTATCTGTACCCGCCCTCATCCCGTCCTGCGGACACCCTTCTCCCAATTCTGGGCGAAGGGCTTGACCTATAGGTAGTTTTGTAGAGCGATACCGTTTTTTGCATACGAAACCCGTACATACCCCTGTGAGCTTTTTGAAGGGGGCAGTTATGCGATAATTCCTTTATGTACGTCGCCAAAGACATCGGTGAGGCGGAAATCGCGTCCTCCGTAGCGGTAGATAAGCTTTTTGTGATCCATGCCTAGCAGGTGTAGTATGGTGGCATGGAGGTCGTGGAGGTGCATTTTGTTTTCAACGGCGTAGTAGCCGTAGTCGTCGGTGGCTCCGTAGACGAAGCCGGGCTTTACGCCGCCGCCCGCCATCCACATTGTGTAGCCGTGCGGGTTGTGGTCACGCCCATCGTTTCCCTGCGCGACAGGAGTGCGCCCGAACTCTCCCCCCCATAGCACGAGTGTATCTTTGAGTAGTCCTCGCGCCTTTAAGTCTTTGAGTAGCCCTGCAATGGGCTTATCCACCTCTTTCGCGTTGTTGGTGTGTCCATTTTTGAGATCACCGTGTTGATCCCACTTATAGCTATGTGTTACTTGAACGAAGCGTACTCCCTTTTCGCAGAAGCGACGGGCTAATAGGCACTGCCTCCCGAAGTTATCGGTAGGGTTTTGGTCTATGCCGTAGAGATCGCGTGTTGTTTTGCTCTCACTGGTGATGTCCATAATCTCTGGTGCAACGCTTTGCATACGGAAGGCGAGTTCAAGGGCTTGAACGCGCCCCTCTAGCTGTGGGTCAACGCCAAAGTGCTGCAGTTGATCCTTATTCATGGACTGGATGAGGTCGAGTTCCATCCGTTGTAGGTCGGCGGGATTTTCGGGATTGTTGATGTACGAGATGGCGGCGCGTGATGCGGGGATGCTGGCGTTTCCGATGGGTGTTCCTTGATAGGAGGCAGGTAGGAACGCGCTCGACCAGTTTTGTACTCCTCCATGCCCTAGCGTGGGGCAGATGGTGACGAAGCCGGGTAGGTTCTGGTTCTCACTTCCTAGCCCGTAGGTTACCCACGACCCCATGCTAGGGCGAATGAACCTATCGGAGCCTGTGCTGAGCTGGAGGAGTGCGCCGCCGTGTGCGCTGTTATCGCCGTAGATGGAGCGTAGCATACAGAGGTCGTCTACGCAACTGCCGACATGGGGGAAGAGGTCGCTTACTTCGATGCCGCTCTGCCCGTACTTCTTGAACTCCCAGGGGGATTTGAGGAGGTTGCCTGTTGCCGCGAACTGTATACGGGGCTTTGAGAAGGGGTAGGGCTTGCCGTTGTCGCGAGTGAGCAGGGGCTTGGGGTCGAAGGTGTCTACCTGCGAAGGTCCGCCGTGCATGAAGATGAAGATGACTCGCTTGGCGCGGGGCGCGAAGTGCGGGGCGCGTACCGTAAGCGGGTTGTTAGACTTTTTTTCCGCTTCGGCTTGCTCTCCCATCATGGCGGCGAACGCGAGCATACCAAAACCTACACCGCAGTCTCGGAGCATATCGCGACGGGTGGTTGGTTGTTTATAGTGCGGTTTGTGGTTCATTTTTTGTTATCCTTACCCCTCCCTGTCCTTAGGACATCCCTCCCCTGAGCGGAGAGGGACGGACTGAAAGGCGGTTCTGTTGTTTTAAAGCGGCGCGAGGCTGTTTACGCCCCCTATCTTGTTTCGGGTGTAGCGGTGGACAGATGGCGGGAGGCTTCCGCTCTAACCCATCCACCCCCTCTAAATCTCCCCCTTCACAAAGCTTATTGGGGTATGTTATGGGAGGGTTTGAGATATGGGAGGCTTACCTGTACCCGCCCTCATTCCGTCCTGCGGACACCCTTCTC
>JAPLCR010000058.1 GCA_026392135.1 Armatimonadota bacterium | reverse complement strand
GCAACCTTTTCCAGAATCGGGATGAGGTCTGCGGCGGCGGAGATTTTCTTTTCGTGGATGAGAACGTAGGGGTTCTCAATAACGGCTTCCATACGCTCGGCATCGGTCACAAAGTAGGGAGATATATAGCCCTTGTCAAACTGCATACCGTCTACAAAGTCGGTATAGGTTTGTAGGCTTTTGCTCTCTTCTACGGTGATAACGCCGTCTTGCCCAACTTTCTCAATGGCATCTGCGACGAGCTGACCAATTTCAGCATCGTTACCTGCAATAGTGGCAACGTGTGCTACTTTAGTCTTGTCGCCCTTCACTTCAACGGCTATGGCACGTAGTTGCTCAATGGCTTTTTCTACTGCAAGGTCGATACCCTTTTTGACGAGGAGGGGATTACCGCCCGCCGCCACATAGCGTAGACCTTCGTTGACGATGGACTGTGCAAGTACGGTAGCGGTGGTGGTTCCATCACCGGCTACGTCGTTGGTCTTGCTGGCGACCTCTTTAACGAGTTGCGCTCCCATATTCTCGTAAGGGTTCTCTAGCTCAATCTCTTTTGCGACAGTTACGCCGTCTTTGGTGATGGTAGGGGAACCCCATTTTTTGTCAATAACCACGTGACTGCATTTGCGACAATGTTCGCTCCGCGCTCCAGTGCGCGACGCGCCTCTTCATCGAAAATTAACTGCTTTGCGGGCATGATTTTCGGTCTCCTTCTAAATGTACATCTCTTATAAGAGAGGAAATACTAGGCTTCAATAACGGCGTAGATTTGGTCTTCTTCTAGGATGACGACATCATCGCCATCTACGGTCACTTCGGTTCCACCGTATTTACTGTATACAACGGTGTCGCCCACTTTTACAGAGAGTGGCTTCAATGTTCCGTCGTCGAGTGTGCGTCCCGTACCTACGGCAATGATTTTGCCCTCTTGGGGCTTCTTTTTTGCGCTGTCGGGGATGAAAATACCGCCTGCGGTCTTCTCTTCGCCTTCGCTCGGCTTAACGACGACTTTGTCTTTCAACGGTCGCAATGCCATGAGTGTGCCTCCTTTGGGAATCACAAGTATTCCCGAATTGTGTCTGTTTTTGAAATGAGAACGATGTAGTAAGCATCGGAAAACACATTTTTAGCACTCAACGGCGTTGAGTGCTAAAAGAAGGATACCGGAAATCGCCTTGGGCTGTCAAGGGGATAAGTGTATTTTTTGGGGGTGGGCAGGGTTTAGTTCGAGCTGAGGCTCGGTTCCTGCTACCAACTGTTTTGGAGAAGTCTTTTTCAGAGGCAAGGCTTTCGTTCAAGGCTCTCCAGATGAGGTTGAGAGCGCACCAAATAGTGTTACTCCGCTCTAGCAAAGCCATCGAACCGCTTCACCTTTAAGCCCCGCTCCACTCCCCGCTATTCACTTGAATACTCTCGCCTTCCTTCCCTTCCAAAATTTATGAAGAAACGATTAAGGAAAAGCAAATAAGAGTCGAACTCGCTGTAAACCTTTGAGGTATACTTCTATTATAGTGTTCAACCTTCGGAGGAGTACAGGCAAACCCTTATGGATGTTCAGATTGCGCTTGAGATGGGATTAAACGAGTCAGAGTACCAGAAAGTTCTAGATATTCTCGGTAGGCAACCTACCCTCACAGAACTCGGAATGTTTGCGGTTATGTGGTCGGAACACTGCGGGTACAAGTACTCCCGCCCCGTCCTAGCGCTCTTCAAAAACTACAAGGAGGCACAGGAACAGGGAGCATTGGAAAATGCAGGGGTCATCCCGCTTGACGACAAGTACGGCATCGTCTTCAAGATAGAGTCGCACAACCACCCCTCTGCGGTGGAACCCTTTCAAGGAGCCGCGACAGGCGTAGGAGGCATCTTACGCGACATCTTCACACTGGGCGCAAGACCTATTGCCAACCTCAATTCCCTCACCGCTACCTATTTGAACACGTCGTCGCTGGTATCTCGCACTACGGAAACTGCGTTGGAGTTCCCACCGTAGCGGGAGAGGTCTACTTTCACCACTGCTACAACGGCAACCCTCTCGTAAACGCGATGGCGGTAGGCTTGGTGGAGCTAGACAAGGTGGCGAGCGCGGCGGCGAAGGGCGTGGGCAACCCCGTTATCTATGTGGGAAGCGCGACGGGCAAAGACGGCATTCACGGCGCAACCTTCGCAAGCGTGGAGTTGGGGCCCGATAGCGAGAGCAAGCGCCCCAATGTTCAGATGGGCGACCCCTTCCTTGAAAAACTGCTCATTGAAGCGACGCTAGAAGCCCTTGCGACGGGGTGCGTGGTGGGTATTCAAGATATGGGCGCGGCTGGGCTGACCTGCTCTACCTGCGAGACCTCCGCGAAAGCCGGAACAGGCATGGAGATAGAGGTTCGTAAAGTGCCGCTTCGCGAAGCCGACATGAGCGCGTATGAGATAATGCTCTCCGAATCGCAAGAGCGAATGCTCTGTATCGCGCAAAAAGGTACCGAACAGACGATTATAGACGTATTCCATAAGTGGGGCTTAAATGCCGTTGTTGTTGGAGTAGTGACGGACGACGGGCTGGTGCGCGTATTCGACAACGGAGAGGTCGTCGCGGAAGTCCCAGGTAAAGCCCTTACCGATATGTGCCCAACCTATTATTTAGAGACGGAAGAGCCACAATATATACGCGAACTACAGGCTTTTGACCTTGAACAAGCGTTGCGAGTAAAGAGTGGGTGACGCTTCAGTACGACAGCATGGTACAGACCCAGACGGTGCATATTCAGGGCGCAGACGCGGCGGTATTACGTATTCGCGGCTCCGCAAAAGGTATCGCGTTAAAGATAGATGGAAACGGGCGTTACGGCTACCTCGACCCCTACGTAGGCGGTCAAATCGCTGTAGTGGAGGCGGCTCGAAACGTGGTCTGCGTGGGAGCGCGTCCTGCGGCTGTCACAGATAACCTGAACTTTGCGAACCCCGAAAAGCCCACTGGCTTCTGGCAGTTCCGCCGAAGCGTGGAGGGGCTGGCAAGCGCGACGGAGGCGTTGGGCACGCCTGTCGTCTCTGGTAATGTCTCTTTCTACAATGAGACGGCGGAGGGACCCATTTTCCCGACTCCGACGATTGGAATGCTCGGTATTCTGGATAATATCAGCAAACACTGTCAACCCGGTTTTCGCGGCGAGGGCGATACTATCGTTCTTCTGACTGCCTACGACGACCTCACAGGCGGGGTTGGGGGTAGTGAATACCTAAGCCTCTTGCATGGGGTAGAGGCGGGCGTGCCTCCTATAGTAGATTTGGAGGGCGAAAAACGCCTCCACAAACTGATACTTAGCTGTATGGGCGACGGTCTTTTTGCCTCGTGCCATGACATTTCTGATGGAGGATTAGCGGTCAACCTTGCAGAGAGTGCAATGTTGAGCGGTATGGGCGCACTGGTATTGATAAATCGCGCCGATGTACCGACAGAGCTATCTGCCTCTGCCCTCCTTTTTGGGGAAGCCCAAGGGCGTATTATTGTTACTATCCGCAACGAAAAGCAGTGGAAAACTCTGCAATCGCGAGCAGCGGAGCAGAACATACGCGCAGCCTGGATAGGAACAGTCGGGGGAGAGAACCTCCGCATTGCCGTCGGTCCCGACATTCTGACCGATATTCCTGTTGAGACGCTGTCAAAGGTCTCCCGAAACGCAATACCGCGTCGAATGAATGTGCATACTCACACGGAAACTACCGCGTAAAGCCGTATTCTACTGCTCGTATTAACAACTACGGCTTACGCATTGAACCAGCCAGAGGAGCCACCTCGCCATGCAGAAGTTCGCCCCGTCCGCCATCATCCCCCTTACCTCCGCCGAAAGGCAAGAGGACGAATTTGACACGCGCCCCAAAGAGGAGTGTGGTGTGTTTGGTATCTTCGCCCCTGGCGAAGATGTTGCCCGTATCACCTTCTTTGGTCTCTTTGCCCTACAGCATCGGGGGCAGGAGAGCGCAGGAATGGCGGTCTCTTCGGGTTCGTTCATTAAGGTACATAAGAAGGTGGGGCTTGTCACACAGGTCTTCGACCAAGGGATTATAGAACACCTCGCCGGTATTAGTGCCATTGGGCATACCCGCTACTCCACGACAGGCGGCAACCTCGAGTGTAATGCCCAGCCTATGCTCGTTCATGCCAAGGATGGAACCCCGATCGCCGTCGCTCATAACGGCAACCTAGTTAATACCTCTCAGCTACGCCTCGAACTTGAACTCGCAGGGTGTGAACTGCTCACCACCAACGATACAGAAGTCATTGCCCACCTCATCGCCCGCGCCTACGAAGGGCATATCGAAGAGGCAATTCAGAAGACCATGGAGAAGTTGGAGGGCGCGTACTCGCTCACGATACTGACCCCAAACAAAGTGTTCGCCGTACGCGACCCCTACGGCATACGCCCTCTCTGTATTGGCAAACTGACCACAGGGCACTTCGTCATCGCTTCCGAGTCGTGTGCGCTTGCAACAATAGGTGCGGAGTATGTACGAGAAGTTGAGCCTGGTGAAGTCATCGTTATTGACCGTTCTGGTATGACGGAGTTCCAAGCAGTTCCTCTGCGCCAACGCTCTACTTGTCTGCTTGAGTTCATCTATTTTGCACGCCCCGATTCCCTTATTTACAATAAGACACTCCATACCGTCCGCCGCAAAATGGGGCAGGAGCTAGCAAAAGAGCATCCCGCCGCTGGCGCGCACCTCGTTATCCCAATTCCTGATACAGGAACACCGGGCGCGTTGGGCTATGCGGAGATGTCCGGCACTCCCTACGGTGAGGGCGTTATCAAGAGCCGTTATATTCAGCGCACCTTCATTCAACCCAGTCAGCGTATGCGCGACATGGGTGCAAGAATGAAATACACGCCCCTCAAAGACGCTTTGGCGGGTAAGCGTATAGTGATGGTAGACGACTCCATCGTGCGGGGAACCACCACAGGGAAACTGGTTAGAATGCTCATGGATGCGGGAGCGTTGGAGGTACACGTGCGTATCACCGCGCCGCCTGTGAAGTTCCCCTGCTACTACGGAATTGATATGGCAGACCAGAAGGAGCTAGTCGCGGCGAAAAACTCTGTTGAAGACATTCGCCGCATGATTGGAGCGACTTCGCTGGGCTATCTGTCGCTAGAGGGGGCGGTACGCGCTGTGGGGATGCACAAGAGCAATTTCTGCCGCGCCTGTTTTGATGGCAAGTATCCCATTCCGATTCCGCAGGACGTGAAGATAACGAAAATGATGTTTCAAGAGAATCAAGAGGAGCCATCGAAAGACTTCTTCGACCAGAATCTTCGAGAACCTGCGCTAAGGTAGGACACAGTATCAAAAATAAGGGAGATAGCAGTGTACGAAGAGCCTATTGGGGCGGAAGATTTTTTACGCCAAAAAGAGATTCAGGCTAAGTGTTTCCATGCCTCTGGAGAGTGGCGCGAGTGTAAGCCCGAAGATGCCTTGCAGTCTATCGCAAGCCGCTTTGAAGAGATAGTCGCCCTCTACCCAGAGAGGGTCGCTATCAAAATGGGAGAGCGGTCTCTCACCTATTCTCAGGTCAATGAGTCCGCGAATCGGCTGGCGCACTGCCTCTTAGCCACAAACCACGACAGCTCCCTCCCTGTTGGCATTCTGTTTGAGCATGGCGTGTCGCCCATTATTGCAATGTTAGGCGTTCTCAAAGCGGGCAAGATTTTCTTAGTATTAGACCTTGCGTACCCCAACCTAAAACTAACGCACATACTAGCCGATGCAGGGAACGGGCTTCTCGTCACGAACCAGAAGAATCTGACACGCGCTAGAGAGTTCGCCTCCCCCACAACACCTATCCTCGACATACACCAAGACGTTGAAGGCTTTCCTGACACGAATCCTGGCATCGCAATATCAGGGGGCGATACCGCCTACCTTGTCTACACATCCGGCTCAACGGGTTCTCCTAAGGGAATATTTAGCCCCCACAAAATGCTCCTCACCAATATCATGGGGTACATCAATGTACTTCATGTTTGTGCAGAAGACCGTATTGCAAACCTACATAACTGCGCCTTTGCATCATCGTTCACGGAGATATTCTGCACCCTGCTTACAGGAGCCGCTCTCTACACCTGGGATTTTGCCGTCGATGGGTTCACCGGACTACAGGAGATGTTGGACGGCGAGGCTATCACTATCCTGAACTGGGGTCCCACCCCATTTCGCCACTTTACAAGCCTGCTAACCCCGAACGCTCTCTCTAGCCTCCGTGTTCTTATGTTGGGTAATGAGCCTCTTCTGCACAGTGATATTGACCTCTACAAGTGCTACTACCCCGATAACACGATACTTGTTCACCGTTTTGGCTCATCGGAATCGGGCAACATAGCCCGTCTCTTTATCGACAAGACCACTGAAATAGATAGCAAAACTGTTCCTGTGGGCTATCTCGTTCCTGGTCAAGAGGTTCTCCTACTGGATGACTCTGGGAACGCTGTCGAAGTAGGACAGGCTGGCGAGATAGTAGTTCGCAACACGCACTATATGGCGTATGGCTACTGGCGGCAGCCAGAGCTTACACAAGAGAGGTTTTTGTCTACCCCCGGAAGCGACATACGCACCTTTCTTTTAGGCGATATAGGCTTGATGCGTTCGGATGGATGCCTCTTTATGCTTGGGCGCAAGGACTTTCAGGTCAAAATTCGTGGACATCGGATAGAGGTAGGAGAGATAGAGAACGCCCTTAGCGCGTATCAGGGCGTTCGGGACTCTGCTGTAGTCGTAGTAACAGACGAAATCGGCGACGCTCAACTGGTAGCGTAAACCCTATAAAGACATCGACCTAAACACCCTAAGAGGCTATCTACAGGAACACCTGTCCCGAAATATGATTCCTGCCAAGTTCCACGTAATCGAAAAGATGCCCGTAACAGATACGGGGAAGATGGATAGACGCGCCCTCCAAAATTGGGAGACCGCCAAGCCACTACTCCCCACAAGCAGTCATCAGCCTCCTGAAACCCCGCTACAGCAGTTTTTGTATGCCCACTGGCAGAGGATTTTAGGCGCGATTGACTTTGGCATACACGATAGTTTCTTTGCACTGGGCGGGGATTCCATCAAAGCCGCGATACTCAGCAATCGCATTCAACAAAAGTTTGGGGAGGTCATCAAACTCTCCACCCTCTTCGAGTGCCCCACTGTTGCAAAACTCGCGCTCTACATCACGGAACACGCTCCGGAAACTACCGCATCCGCTCTCCAAGAGGAGCCGCTCACGCCGGCTATGGAGCCTCCTTCATCCTCCCTAACACAACCGACCTCCGCCCTACCTGACAGCCTCTCTTTCGCACAGGAGAGGCTCTGGTTCCTCCAGAAGTTAGCCCCTGATAGCAGAGCTTATAACCTAGGAGCCGCTTGGAGGCTCACTGGTGCTCTGAATAGAGAGGCTCTTCTACAAAGCCTCAAGGAGATTGTGCGCCGACACTCGGTTTTAAGGGCGTTTTTTGTTTGGCAGTTCGATAGAGTCACCCAGATTATCAACCCCTTAGAGGACTTTCGTATCTCCCAATCCGATTTTTGCGACCTTTCAGAAGAGGACGCACACACTCGCCTACAAGACCTGCTCAAGACAGAGGTACAACGCCCCTACAGACTTAGCCGAGAGTGTCCACTGCGCCTACACCTTGTTCGCCTCACCCCCTCCGAACACATCCTTGTCGCCGCAAGTCACCACATAGTGTGGGACGCTTGGTCGCAAAACCTTTTTCAGCAAGAGGTGAGTCGCCTCTATGAGGCTTTTACAACAGGCGCAGCCTCACCTCTTGAGGAGCTACCTATCCAGTATTCCAACTATGCGCTCTGGCAACGAGAGCAGGTACAAGGGGCTCTATTCGAGAAACAGCGTGCCTATTGGCAAAAGCAGTTAGAGGATGCGGGGACACTACAGCTACCTACTGACCGCCCTGCCCCTCTCACTCAGAGTTATTCAGGGGATGTTTACCACTTTAGGCTCTCGCAAGAGTTGACCTCTGCGCTAAAAAATTTCAGCACAGAGCAAGACGCAACGCTCTTCATGACGCTTCTCGCCGCCTTCAATGTCCTGTTGTATCGCTATAACGGTCAAAGCGATTTTACGGTTGGAATACCTGTCGCCTCACGCTCTCAGGCGGAGCTAGAGAGCCTTATCGGCTGTTTTCTCAATATCCTCGCCCTACGTGCCGACGTAGCTCCTGAGACCTCTTTTCAAACCCTACTCGCTAACACGAAACGAGTGACGCTTGATGCCCTCAGCAATCAGGATGTTCCCTTTGAAAAGTTGGTAGAGTTACTACACCTAGAGCGGAATCCTACCAAAACCCCTCTTATTCAGACGCTCTTTCAACTCCAGAATACCCCCCGTCATCCGCTTAACCTGCCCCAAATAGAGGCAGTTCGCCTGCCGTCAGAGCCTGAAGCGGCGCACTACGAACTGAGCGTCACGCTTCGAGAAGAGGCGGGAGCGATTACTGGAAGGATTGACTATAGTAACGCGCTCTTTTTACCGGAAACGATAGCGCGTATGGCGCGCCACTTCGAGAACCTGCTCCATGCTGTGGTATTGAACCCTGCCACTGCTGTAGGCTCCCTACCTATGTTATCAGAGGCGGAGCGTGAAAAGATACTGATTGACTGGAATCAGACACAGGTCGACTGGACGGAAGACGACTACACCGCACTGTTTGAACAGCAGGTTGAACGCACTCCTGATGCCGTCGCGGTCGTCTTTGAAAAGGAGAGCCTCACCTATCGCCAACTTAATCAGCACGCCAACCAGTTGGCGCGTCAGCTACAGGAGGCGGGGGTCTCTCCTGATGTTCCGGTAGGGCTTTGCGTCGAACGATCGTTGGATATGCTGATAGGCTTTTTGAGCATTCTGAAGGCAGGAGGGGCGTGCGTTCCTCTGAACCCAGAGTACCCGACAGAACGGCTTGACTATATTCTAGATGATGTTCAAGCACCTGTATTGATTACACAATCTCGACTTGACGCACATCTGCCCAAAACTACGGCTCAGGTTCTGCGCCTTGACAGAGATGCGCCGAGAATCGCAGAACAGAGCGGCGACAACTTCATCAGCGGGGCACTCCCAAGCCATCTTGCCTATATCATCTACACCTCCGGCTCTACGGGCTACCCCAAAGGCGTGCTGGTTGAACGAAGGGGTATGCAGAATCATATTCAGTCCAAAATCGTGGATTTGGGGCTAACTGGGGATGACCGCGTTGTCCAGAGCGCCTCCCAAAGTTTTGACATAGCCGTATGGCAACTTTTGACGGCGTTACTTGTGGGCGGAACGACTCATATTGTTACGCAGGATACTGCGTCTACCCCAGTGAGCCTTATAACCTACTGCACCGACAACAGTATCACTATCCTTGAGGTAGTGCCTTCGTTCTTGAGTGTGCTACTAGGCGCTGATTTGCCGTCGGGCAAGGAGCCTAAGCCTTTCACGACACTCCGTTGGTTAGTTTCGACGGGCGAGGCGTTACCGCCTACTCTATGCCGTGAATGGTTCGCCCAGTACCCTAACACCCCCTTGATAAACGCTTATGGTCCCACAGAGTGTTCTGACCGTATCCGGAACGGGTGTTGGGCGCGGTTATCTTGACCACCCCGAAGAGACGCGCAAACGGTTTATTGCGAACCCTTTTGGAAGCGGTAGGCTCTTTAAGACGGGCGATGCAGTGCGTTATCTGCCCGATGGAAATGTCGAGTTCTTGGGGCGAAATGACAGGCAGGTGAAGCTACGTGGTTTTCGGATTGAGTTAGGAGAGATAGAGTCAGTTTTAGAACAGCACCCTGCGATACACCGCAGCGTCGCCATTGTACTACAGAGAGATGCAGACGAGAAGAGGCTTGTCGCCTATATCGTATTGCATAAAAATAGCCACGCAGCGATGGGCGAGATTGAACCATGGCTTCGAGGGAAACTGCCTCACTACATGGTTCCAAGCGCCTTCGTTTTCATTGATGATATTCCACGCACTACGCGCGGAAAGTTAGACTACGCCGCGCTTCCGCCTCCTGAATTATCCCTCTCAATGCGAAAGAAGACCGCGCCGCGCGATGCGCTGGAGATTCAGTTCACACGCATTTGGGAGCAAATACTAGGAGCTAAACCCATTGGCATTGACGATAACTTCTTTGAGTTCGGCGGTCACTCGCTATTAGCGGTGCGGCTTTTTGACCAGATTCAGAGGGTGACAGGGAAGCGGTTACCAGTCGCGACTCTGTTCCAGTATCCTACCATAGCGCAGTTGGCAGAGTTAATACGCCAAGAAAACTGGTTGCCGCCTTGGAAGTCCATTGCTCCAATACAGCCGGGAGGGAGTAAGCCGCCCATATATTTGGTACCGCCAATGGCAAGCACCTCTCTCAAGATTGAGGGTATCACACGCTATCTTCCCAAGAATCAGCCCGTGTATGCTTTAGAGTATCTTGGACTGAAAGAGGATGAATCTCCTCACAACTCTGTGGAAGAGATGGCAAACTACTATGTGGAGCAGATATGCACACTACAACCCGAAGGTCCCTATCTGATAGGGGGCTTCTGTTTTGGGTGTATGGTAGCACTGGAAATCGCACAGCAGTTAAATCGGCAGGGGAAAGAGGTTGCCCTACTAGCGTTGGTGGGCGCAAGCAGACCCGATAGAGGTCCTACATGGCAACCTCCTAAGCGTTTTAGCCGTGAACACTGGATGGTTTTACAGGAGTATTGGCAGGAGCTGGGTTTCGGAGTGTGGTTTCGTAAATATGCCATTAGGACGTTTCACAAACTTATACACAGAGGATTTTGTAAAGAGCTACATCTCCGAAAAGTGGAACGAGATTGGGGTGGGAGTTTCTGAGTTCATTGTGATTGAAGGAGTAAGCCATCGTGAAGCACTCTATAAGGAGCCCTATACACGGCAGATAGCAGAGCAACTGACGAAAAAAATTGACGAGATAGTCGAGAAGAGCGCATGAAACTGTTGCGTCTGGCTCTTCGAGCTTTCCCCCATCGGCTCGTAACGGTGATTCTGTTCAGCCTGTTGAGCGGTGTAGGCAATGCTGTCTTAGTTGCTTGGATTAGCCGGAATTTTGCTCAAGGGATACTACTTAGCACCCATCGCATACTTCTGCTTCTCGCCTTTGCTTGCGTTGTTCTCGCTTTTGACACCTGTGCAAAACAGCTTATCGCTCGCCTTGCAGGCAGTACCTCTTACGCTCTGCGCTCAAGCATCTCTCGTCAAATCCTTGCTATGCCTCTCGAAACCCTCGAACGCATCGGTTCACCACGCCTGATGGCGATGCTCACCGAAGACATCCTAAATCTCTCGATAACGTTTCACTCCCTTCCTAACATCTGTGTGTCTCTAGCGAACCTGAGTTTCTGCACCCTCTATCTCCTCTGGTTCTCGCCTCGTATGGCTGTCCTATTGGGGTTGGTGGCGATACTCCCCTTCTTCATCCACTCCATCCTCCAAAAGAGAGCACGTGCGGCGATGAAAGCGATGTTATTAGGACGTAATGAGATATTTAGCCTCTACAGAGTCCTCGTTGAAGGCATACAAGAGTTGAAACTACACGCCGCCCGCCGTAACGCCTTTCTCCATGATTTGCTTGAGCCTACCGCTAAAAGAGTGCAGAAACTTGGCATTGAGAATAGAATTTGGCATCAGGCGACACAAATCTGGGCGCAAGCTGTCTCTATAGGTATGATTCTGGTTGTGTTCCTCTGGTGTACTTGGCAGAAGAGTTCAACCACGGAGATAGCAACCTACGCCTTTGTGATTTTGCTTCTAAAAAGCGTAATGGGTAACCTGCTAAGTATGCTTCCCTTGTGGGCAGATGCTCGCGTGATAGTGGAGCAGATAGAGGCTGTAGGCTTCGTATTCCGTGTTGAACCCCCTCCGTTACCTTCCGTGGTGTATTCAAAACCAGAGAGCGTTCACCTCAAGGTAGAGCGACTTGTGTACCGATACTCTCACACCGCCGATGAAGCGGGCTTCCAACTTGGACCTATCACCCTTGACTTTCATTCCGGCGAAATCGTGTTTTTGACAGGCGGTAATGGTAGTGGGAAGACTACTCTCATAAAACTGCTTTCAGGTCTCTACACTCAAGAGGAGGGTTCGGTGTTTCTGAATGGGGAGGCTATTGACGCGGAGAATCGAGAGGCATATCGACAGAATTTTGCAGCTATCTGGGTTGACTTCTTTCTGTTTGACCGCCTACTGGGAATTAGCCCACAAGAGTTGGACAGCCACGCAGAGCACTATCTAAAGCTGCTGCAGTTAGAGGATAAGGTCGTGGTAAAGGATGGGATTCTCTCGACGACAGCTATCTCTCATGGTCAACGTAAGCGGTTGGCATTACTTACCGCCTATCTTGAAGATCGCCCCATCTATCTTTTTGATGAGTGGGCTTCTGGGCAAGATCCAGAGTTCAGGGAGGTTTTTTACAGGCAGTTACTGCCAGATCTGAAACAGAAGGGGAAACTTGTCATCGTGATTAGCCATGATGAGCAGTATTTTAATATGGCTGACCGGCGTATTTATCTCGATTTTGGTCATGTTGTTTCGGAAAGTTAGATACCACTCTTGAGATGAGGAGTGCGGTTCACAAAATCGTGTTGCCATGAGAAGCACTTCAGCTGGCAGTCGCGATTAGCCACTGCAACCGTCGCATGGTACTCCGGGGGTACAGGTATGTCCAGTAACTTCCATCCCCACGCCTCTTCTGCATCCCCCTCAATCCGCAACAGTTGTGCCGGCTCTTTCGGAGAGACGGTAACATCGAACTTCGAGAGGTCGTTTGCAATCCCGCTCCCCTTTGCTTTGAGATATGCCTCCTTACGTGTCCAACAGGCGTAAAAAGCGGAGAGTTGCAACTCGGCAGGTAGGGCGGAGAGAGCGGCATACTCATTGGTTGAAAAGTGCCGTTGTGCGAGGGAAAGTACCTCAAAGCTCTTCTGAATGCGCTCGACATCCACCCCAATATCATGAACAAGGGAGAAGGCGAAGAGAGCAAAATCTTCTGTGTGTGAGAGATTGAAGGCGAGAGTCTCTTTGTGCTGCGCCTCGTCCAGCATAGGCTTTCCAAAATCTCCATAACAGAAACGTACTTCACTGGGTGCGATACCTAAGTACGAGCCTATGAGAGTCCGTAAAATACCTCTTGCTACTACGAACCTGCGGCGCAAGTGTGGAAACGCATATTGCTCAGCTCGTGCATATTCATCAGCAGACAGGGCACGTAATAGCGGTACGATAGACGGCTTTGCAGAACTAAGGTCTGCTTGCCATAGATGGATTTCGTTGCAAGATAAGGTGAAGTGTCTCTCCATAGGATTCTGCTAAGCCCTCACCCTATCCTCACTGGGGTAAGTCTCTCTCGTACAGGAAGAGAGAGGCTTACCCCAGCAGTGCTTAGGTTACTCTCCTTGATGTAGTTCTAAGGGACTTAGGTAGGAATAACTGTTCCATTTGAAAACCAGAAGCCCTCACCCCCGTCCCCTCTCCCAATTCTGGGCGAGGGGTGACTAGGGCGGAAGGCGACTCCGTTGGGCGATAGTCTCCCTTTCCCTAGAGGTTTT
>JAPLCR010000695.1 GCA_026392135.1 Armatimonadota bacterium | reverse complement strand
TTGAGAAGTGGGCAACTTCATCATACCAAACGAGGTCTCTTTTTGTCATCCCTATCTCATTATTCGGGAGGAATCATGTTTTGATGGTGGAGACTAAAAAGAGTACTTTAAGCTCTCTTGCGAAGCGTAAGAGGGTTCAATTCTGTTTAGCCAAAATGCGTTTCTCTCCCAACATCTGGGATTGTGGTAGGTTTTCTATAGCCTACCTCAGAATGGAGAGTCGCGAAGAGGCATCACTTATGGTAAGAAGAGCGGAAACTTTTCTCTGCGCTGAAGAGAGGCATTGGAGCGGGAGCCTGTTGCCAAAGCCTGATAGAGTGTGTTGCGATCTTGGTGGAGTCGCGCGTTGCCAGGGCAGTCCATAATAAGGCGGTCAAGCACCATCAGTTTTTTCTCAGTATTTCGATGCCATAGGGTCATCTTCTGCGCCTGCTCGAAAGCCCTGTTATCGCCCAACTGTTGATGGGTTCGTGCAAGAGCTTCCCACACTGCAGAGCCGACATAACCGTTTTTTCGGGCTGTCTCTAGGTACTTCAATGCCTTTTCGGGCTGTTTTTGAAGGAGATACCACTCCCCTAACTCAAAACAGAAGGTGCTGTTTGTGGGGTTTTTTTGCAGAGCTATCTGTAGCTCCGCTTCTGCTTTTTTGTGTTCCGGTGAGTCGGTCGGTAGGCGGCGATACAGGCTTCCCAATACGCCATGCGCCATAATTGCTTGTGGATTTTGTGCCTGAGCCTCTTGTGCTAGTTCGATGGCTTTGGGAAGCCTTTTCATTCGTACAAGGTGCGAGATGAGGTAGAGGCGTAGGGGGATATTGTCGGGCTGAACATGGATAGCACGGTTTAGGTAGTTGAGACCGTCTTCATCTTCTCCTACCCAAAAGGAGACCTCTCCCGCAATACGTTGTGCATCCAGGCAGTCAGGCTCTAGTTTTGCGGCGCGAAGTGCATCCTGTTGGGCGAATGCTCGCATTCCAATACCGCCTCTATAGAACTCCAGTGCCGCAAAACGGCATAGTACATGGGGTTCATTGGGTGCGCTGTCTGCAAGGCGGTTCAGGGCTTGACGCGCCTCCGCAGGACGGTTCTGCCGTACATAGAGTGCGCCCAGTAGTTGTAGCACGATAGGGTTGTTAGGGGCGAGACGCTCTGCACAGAGCCATTCACGCTCTGCCTCCAGTGCCAAACCCTGCGCGATGTAAACATTGCCACTATCTAGCCGCCGTAAAAACTCCTGCGTTACCACAACGCGTCGATAGAGCGTCGGGAGCAGAAACAGAAGTAAAAGCAGCAGCATCCAATACAAGCGGTTACGCTCTCTAGAGCTAAGAGTGCTTTTTTCTGAAGGAAAGATTTTGGAGAACAGAGTAAAACGGTACATCGCACAACCTTACATACTGGTTATGTCCTATTACGAAAAAACTGTTACGAAGTGTTACCCGATAGAGTAGAATAGAGGCAGAATTTTGGAACACCCCTTGGGGAATTGATGAAAGAAAGAGGAGAGAGAATGAGCCTAGACCCTTTGGATACTGTGCGCGTGGGAATTGTGGGACCCAGTTGGTGGGTGAACTATTGGCATCTTGCCGCATTACAGACACATCCAAATGTTGAGGTAGTAGCGGTGAGCGGAGGCGCAGAGCGTGCCCCCGACGATGTGAAAGCGAAGTACGGCGCAAACGCACTCTACTTCACGAACTATGAGGAGATGATGGACACCGTTCCGATGGACGGCGTGATTGTCTGCACTCCCAACGACCTGCACCACTCCGTAACGATGGCAGCACTCAAGCGCGACATACACGTTACCTGCGAAAAGCCGATTGCTCTGAACGCAGAGCAGGCGTTTGAGATGGCAGATACCGCCAGCAAGCGCAACCTTATTGGAATGAGCAACTTCCCTTACCGCGACAACCCTGCCGTTCAAGCGTTTCGGAAACTCATCGATGCGGACTATGTGGGCGATATTCTACACGTCTCCGGCTCCTACCATGGGGGCTTTGGGCTACGGCGCAATCCGAACTGGCGTAGCCTTCGCGCTCGTAGCGGCGCGGGCATTCTTGGCGACTTAGGTTCGCACCTTATCGACCTCGTGCGCTACATCACCGGAGAAGAGTTTTCAGCGGTCTCTGGGAACATGATAACCACGCTCTGGGATGCAGACGGCGATTTAGACAGAATACTCCACTCTGAAAACCCCGATGTAGGCGAACGCAACGACGACTCCTGTACCTTCCTCGCAGAGCTCACGAGCGGGGCGCAGGCGGTTCTTCACACCAGTTGGGTCGCGCATCAGGGCGCAGGGATTCAAGAGCAAGAGATAGAGGTCTACGGCACGGAGGGGCGACTTCACCTGATTGCCTCCCATAGAGGGGTCTCTTTGCGTGGGCTACACGCAGGAAATCCGAACTGGGAAACCATCGAGGTGGAGGGTGTGGTGACGGTGGAAGCTGCGAACGGAGTGGAAGAAGAGGACTTTTTCCGCCCCGGACGGCATACTCCTACGAACACCACCTACCGCTGGCTAGAGGCGATTCGCAACGACGAAACCACAGTCGAGCCTAGCCTCTGGGACGGCTACTACGCGCAAGAGGTGATTGACGCGGTTATTTTGTCGAGCGCGGAGCGACGTTGGGTTCTTATTTCGGAGGTTTCAGAGGGGAAGCCGGACGAGTATTCGGATTAGTTTTCTCTATGTAGACGCGCCTCTTCTCTCGTTTTAGAGAGCCGCAAAGAACAGCGCA
>JAPLCR010000083.1 GCA_026392135.1 Armatimonadota bacterium | reverse complement strand
GGATACAAGGAAGAATAGTTGCACTAACCGAAGGGGGAGTTACTAGGCGTATGTTCGCACACAAGCCAAAGTGCGTGTAGGTGCAAGCATAATGCCTGTACCTACACGCACTTTGGAGGAAGGGTGGAGGCTACTTCCCTCTTAACAGCTGCTTGAGGTTCTGCACCATCACTGCACCCATCTGAGACCCGACCGAGACACGCGACTCATATTCGTAGATTTTCAGCCCGAAATCCTCATCTGCAAGAATATAACCCAACTCGTCACAGGTAAGCCCTAGGAGAAACTTCGTCTTGCCAGTCATGTAGCGTTTCAGCATAAAACCAATATTGGGCAACACTTCACCGGGTAGAGTCAAGAACTCAGCCTCGCCGATTGTAATGCGGTTCACCTCAGTCTCAACATTTCCCTCTTTGGTCAATAGATTGGGAAACACCTTGATTTTGATGAGCATTTTGAACATGGCGTTCTCCATTGGAACCTGAAAGATTCGGCGTTGCGTACGAATAGGTGCATCTCGCACTATCTCTGCAGACTGAATAATTTCAAGGGCGCGGTTTGCAAGGCTTGTGCCAATCATCTCTGCCGCCTTGAAGTTTTCGCCTTTTGGTAACACCTCTTCATCAAAAAGAGCTGTTATCATACCGCCTTGCGCTCCGTTCAGGTAGAGGCAGGTCGCACCTGTTTTTGCCTCCACCGTGCTGTATAACCAGTTCGGGAAGTCTGAGCTAATGGCGTGGCAATCCAGTACTTCCGGGTGACACGCAAAATTGACAAGTGTTGCGATCACCTTCTCTCCTGCGGGCGACACCACCTGCATTACCCCCAGCTCAGTGTCCAGTATCTCGGCGACACGAGCGTTCTTTGAGACTTTGGGAACCTGAGACGTATGTGCGAACTTCAGCGCGGCGGGTTCAAGCTTCGCCCCAGTCGTCTCTACAAGAGCCGCGATACGCCTCTGGGTCTCCTCCCACCAGACCTTATCCACTCCGCTTGTCTGAAAGTCAGGTCCCCACTGTCCCAGTGTATCGGGTCCTGAGTGTGTGTGGGTCGCGGCAATATAGAGGTGTTCGGGGGTGACCGATTTGACCATACTCCGTATCTTTTCCGAGGCGTGGCGTGGAACGCCTATTAGGTCACACGATACAATAGCAATCCGGGTTCCCCCCGATTCGAGAACGAGACAACGCGCCGACACAGGGTCGTGTACCGAAGTGCTTTTGCGGTTAGAGCCGTACCCTGCGATAAACACAGAGTTTTTGGGTGTAATGTCTATCTTACCAGTAGCGGCTTTCAAGCTCTCTCCTTTTTGCGCGTAGGCACTAGAGGTCACACTGCTTAGCGCACAAGCTATGGTCAAAAGTGCGAACAGTTTTATCATGGTGTAGCGGTCTCTTTCTTCGTTTGCAGTGCGGAGGCACGTACTTCAAGAACTTTGGGGTCGTGCCCGGCATAACGGATGGGAAGGTCAGACCAGTAGTACTTTGCGTCATCGCTCTTCCATTTCGCGTAGATCTCCTCCCACGCCACCTTATTGTGATGAGGAAGCAGTGAAGAGTGATCTATCGGGTGTGAAAGCGGCTGATAGCGAAAGTCCACCGAAAGGCGTATCTGCTCCTCTGCAAGGTTCGGCAAGGCTTTATGAACGGTGAGGCTATGAAAAACGACGACATCTCCACACTCAAAATCACTTCCCACCCACTGATAGGGTAGGCTTTCTGTATCAATGCCTAAGCCCCCCGCTCCGTAAGCCGCTTCCACAGGTAACACCCCCGCTCTATGCGAACCTTGCAACACCACAAGACTCCCTAGCTCTTTCGGGCAGTCTCCCAGAGGCATCCAAGCCGTATAGGTGTCCATTGTGCCTTGAATGTGGATATAATCCTGATGCGAGGGAGTGGTGTAGAGCGTGTTCTGCGGAAAAATGATACGAGCGATATTACGGGAGTGCGCGAGTGTCTGCTCTCCAAAAAGCGTATCCAGCATCTGAATCAGGCGCGGTTCGAGCGCAAGCCGATTAAATGCCTCTCCTTTAATGAGTTCGTTGTAGACCTGCATATAGGCAGGCGCGGGTTCGACATAATTTGCCCCCGGCGCGGATATCACGTCCATCGGCTCCCTGCCCTCTTTAAGCCAACCTGCTGACTGCAACAGTCCCACTATCTCTCGGCGTGTCTCCCAAACACGCTCTTGAGAGACTAGGTTTTTAAAAAAGAGGTAGCCGTCTTGCGCCATGCGCCGTTTGAGTTCTGCACCGTCTTCAAGAGCGTTATTAGAGTCGGTAAAAGGTTGCAATTCAGGTTTCAGCGTGGTCATATTCGTTCGCCTTAGGAGAGGATTAGCCTCAAGTCTAGCCTGTCACCGTGCTTTTGTCAAGTGATATGGAAGAACATACTCTATCATACAAACCAGATTTCTTGTAGATTAAGCAGGAAGACCTATAAAGTTGTCGAATAGTAGCCTATCATCAAACGAGAGGTCGCCTCCTATACGGCTCCACCTCACCTGTTTATCGCGCTGTTTGCGAGAATACACGGCACTATGAACTCTTCAGAAAAGATAACCTATCCCGTCGTCAACCCGCACAACGAAGATGCTTTCAAAAACTTCTTCTTGCCTGCTCTACAGAGTACAAACCTCGTTCTTTGGCGTTGGGATCTACAGACGAACATTATCGATTCAACCTTCCATGTAACGCCTTTCCTGAACTTTTCCGAAGGCTTCTATACCGTCTCCTTCGACTATTTTATGGACAGAGTGTATTATGAAGACAGAGCATATCTCAAACAGACGCTTCAACACGCAATCAGTACAGGCGAAAAATGCCATGCAGAGTTCCGGTACCTCCATGAGGATACCCCGTTGCGATGGTTTGCCGCAGACTGTCACATCGTTGTAAGAGTTCAGGGTTATGGGAATCTTTTCCATACTCTGTTCGTATAGAGAAAAATGATGTC
>JAPLCR010000162.1 GCA_026392135.1 Armatimonadota bacterium | reverse complement strand
TCTATTTTGCCAGAGGGAATACGAAATGGCAAGCGGTAGCCGTTTACGCTACCCGGTAGGCTTGGCAGACCAGTTCTCGATACACCGAAGAGCGAATGGCTCTCGCTAGAATGGAACCCGCGAACTCCAAGACTTGCATCTGGCAAAGATAACACTCTTCGCCCCAGTGCATCCTCAACTCTCCAATCACTTTGAGGGGCCAGCCAATTCTTCGATAGAGTTTGAGCATGGGCGGCGTACACTCTAATAGTACCGCCTCCATCTTCTGAGCGACGCAGTATCTCCACATCTCGACACAGAGAGACCAGAACAGCCCCTCACGCCCTCGGTACTCGGCTCCGAGCGCCAGAATGGTGATATGAACCGTTTGGGAAGGATTGGGGAGTTCTACCTCCGACCAGACGCGGTGACAGGGGAACCTTCCAGCGCTATCCGGCAACACGATTTGCAACCCTCCCGCCAGTTCGCCTCTATCCAGCGTTCCGAAGTGAAGAGAGTTGCTGGGAGACTGAGAGAGCCACTCTCCGGGTTTCCATCCCAACTCGTCAGCGACCTCTTGGAAGAGCGCAAGGAGGGCATCTACCTCCCCAGCCTCAGTCAGAAGGGCAACCTCGCTTGTACCTTGTGTATGAATCGTTTCCATCTTCGTTTCTCCTTCCCACACACGGCTTCCGTGTGTTTTGACATACGTCAAATAATATCAATAACGGGATACTGTATATTCACTCTTCTTCTCCCATTATCCTTCTATGCAGAAAAGTGTTTTTTCCCATGAACAGATAATCCTCCAAAATCTCTTACGACAAATCCGATTAGACGCGGGTCTGCGTCAAGCCGACTTGGCGGAACGACTTGGTAAACCTCAACCCTTTGTCAGTCGGTTCGAGTCCGGTGAAAAGTTGCTCGACCTGCCTGAACTACGACAGGTGTGTCAAGCGCTAGGTCTCACACTTATCGAGTTTGTACGCCAATACGAAGATACACTAACAAACTTCCCGCATAGTGTCAGCAGCGGCGGTATAATCCTAAAAATCGCGGAGTAAAATTCCCTTGTCGCGAGAACAATTGAACCATCAAATCCAATTGGAAGAGGTGGTCTTCTTGCTACGAGGAAATAACGTGAACGAAATCAACGAACTCAAACGTCAGGGTCTCTCTATCACTCAGATAGTCTCCCTGACGGGTTACGACCCTAAAACCATCCGTAAGTACCTGGACGAACCGAAAACGCCTCGCTATGGGCCCCGGCAACCTCGTCCCAGCCTCCTTGACCCCTTTAAGCCCTACCTCAAAGAGAGAATGGCGGCGGGGGTCTGGAACGCTGTCGTTCTTCTCAAAGAGATACAAGAGCGCGGCTATCCGGGACGCTATACCACTCTGCGCGAGTATCTCCAACCTCTGCGACGCGAGGGACACGCCGTCGCCGTCCGCCGCTTTGAGACGCCGCCCGGACATCAGGCTCAAGTGGACTGGAGCGACCTGGGAGAGATTGTGCAGGAAGACGGAACCCGACAGAAACTCTACGGTTTCGTCATGACCTTAGGCTATAGTCGCGCTATGTTCTGCGGTATAGCGACCGACCAGAAACTGCCGACCTTTGTGAGAATGCACGAAGAGGCGTTCGCCTATCTGGGCGGCGTACCCTCGGAAATCCTCTACGACAATACCAAGACCGTCGTCCTCCGAACTCTCACCGAAGGCGTGGACGGACGGGGAGAGGTGAAACTCAACCCCGCTTTCGCCGATTTCTCCCGCTACTGGGGCTTCACGACGCGCCTGTGTCGTCCCTACCGCCCTCAGACCAAAGGCAAAGTGGAGAACGGGATTGGCTATATCCGAAAGAACTTTCTCTGCGGACGCGAAGCGTGCAACCTGGAAGACCTGAGAGTCCAACTGCGGGTCTGGCTCTCTCAAACCGCCAATGCGCGCCTGCATGGAACGACGCATCGTATTGTCCGAGAAGCCTGGGACGAGGAGCGTCCCTCCCTGCAACCCTTAGCGAACCGACGGGGCTATCCTTTAGTGGTCGAGAGCCTGCGCCGCGTTACCAGAGACGCCTATGTCGCCTACCGAAACAATCGCTACAGCGCGCCCTGGCAGTCCGCGGGAAAGGAAGTCCTCGTTCGAGAGGTCGGAGACCAGATTGAGATAATTCGCGACCAGACGCAACTCGCCGTGCATCCTCGCCTCACGGGAACGCAACAGACGGCGACGGTCGCCGCCCACCACGACGGGATCCCCCTGACCAACCAGAGCCATGGGAAAGCGCGTCTCTCCCTTCAGGCGAAGTCTCCGGAAGTGGAAGTGCGCTCCCTGTCGGTCTATGAGGAGTTAGTCTCCGGGAAGGAAGTGGCATGAACCTCCTTCTCGAACGCTTGCACAGCGCGTTAGTCACGCTCCAACTTTCGGAGGCGGATGCGCTTTTAGAGAACCATTTGGAGGGAGCCGTGCAACAGGAGCGCACCTACGCCGACTTTCTCTGTCTGTTGCTGGAGGCGGAAGTGGAGGCGCGTCGGACGCGGGCGTTGGCGGCGCGAATGCGAATGGCGGCTCTGCCCTCTCCCAAAAGGCTGTCTCAGTTCGACTTCGCCTTCCAACCCAGCGTAGACGAACGGCAGGTGCGGGAACTGGCGACGCTCCGCTTTGTCTCCGACGCTTCCAATATCATCCTCTTAGGACCGCCCGGCGTGGGGAAGACGCATCTTGCGGTAGGTTTGGCGGTGGAAGCGATAGCGGGCGGCAACAGCGTCTCTTTCGTTACCGCGCATGAGTTGACGACCGACTTAGGGCGAGCGGCGCGGGAAGGGAGACTGGAGACTCGTCTGCGTCGCTATCTCAAACCGAAAGTGTTGGTGATAGACGAAGTAGGTTATCTTCCTCTGGACACAGTGGGAGCGACTATCTTCTTCCAACTGGTCTCCGCTCGGTATGAACGCGGTAGCATTATCTTGACCTCCAACAAGAGTTATTCGGACTGGGGGCAGGTGTTCGGGGAGACGACGATAGCGACCGCCATTCTCGACCGCCTCCTGCACCACTCGACCACGATAAACATTCGCGGGGAGAGTTATCGCCTCAAAGAGCGACGCAAAGCGGGACTGCTCTCCGCTCCCGCGAAAGCCGAGCCAACAAAGATGGCTTGAAACGTAACGCAAATATACGTTACGAAACGAAAGGAGCGAAATGGCTCGTCCTGCAAAATACCCGGACGCCGCGTCCCGTCAGGCGGCGTATCGCAGTCGCGTCTACTGGAGCCAGGCTCCGACGCAGAAGTTTCTGGCGACGATGGCGGAGGGTCTCCACAGAGACCTCTCCGAAGCGCTGGGCAAAGGGAGTTGTCCCCTTCCAGGCGAGATACTCGGCTCTCATGCAGGGCAGACCTTGCAGAACCTGCGAGACTTTGTCCAATACGGCGACATGGAAACCGCCCGTAAAGCCAACCAGAGAGCCGAGTGACAACGGCGGTAAATGACGGCGAAGTGGAAACTTTTACTTCGCTGTTAGGGGAATTTTACTTTGCCAATAAGAGCGGCGCAGTAAAATTCCCAACTTCTAAACGCGGCGAAAACGGCGACAAAATAGGGAATTTTCGAGCGCTATTATAAGGATTTTCACTTCGCTATTGACAATAGTTCCACTTAGTCGGTTATCGCTTGCTACCAATGGGGCATAGGGTACAGGGTTTATGGAAATTTACCCGATTTGGATAGAAGCGAAACACGAACCGTCCCGCGCCTAAAGACCTTCAACTCTACGAAAGCGTTGGAATAGAGCGCCTACTGGCTTCTTCAAGAAACAGATACGGTTTAGCCCCTGAACACCAATATTCGCCATTAAAGTAAATTATAGCGCAGAATTTACAAAAATATGCCTGTCAGTCATAAAATTATGAAATATAGTCATTAGACTCTCAGGCGATTCCCTCTTATCATGTGCTATGGCACATGATGCGGACTTTCTTATTCAATTTGGAAAACGGATACGCTCTCTACGGAAGCGGAAAAGTTGGTCTCAAGAGGACTTGGGGTTGGAGTGTGACTTGGATCAGACTTACATCAGTGGAATAGAGCGGGGCAAGCGGAATGTGAGTTTGCAAAACATCCGCGCTTTAGCACAGGCGTTAGAGGTAACTCTCTCAGAACTATTTGATAATCTCAATTAGCGAGATCACGACAGCCAATTTCACCCCCGCGTGTGCGGGGAATACTCCGACGCGGACAGAGTTCACGCGGTTCGCAACGGTTCACCCCCGCGTGTGCGGGGAATACTACCACACTCAAGACAGCGCGTAGATGTTACGCGGTTCACCCCCGCGTGTGCGGGGAATACACCTT
>JAPLCR010000200.1 GCA_026392135.1 Armatimonadota bacterium | reverse complement strand
TCCGATTTGAGAGACCCCGACAAGGCGCATCAGCACTACAACCGGGCTATTGAGTTTGCGAGGCAAAACAACCAGCAGGATGTGTTAGCACGTGTACTCTCCAATCTAGGTGGATTGGCAACAGAGGCGGGGAGCTTCGAGGAGGGTTTACGCTACTATGAGGAGAGTTCAGAGATACGCAAGAGACTGAATGATGTACGCGGGGTAGCATTTATTGATATGTGTATTGGTGCCTCTGAGCATGGTCGGCAACGGTACCCACAGGGGGTTGGCTACTATAAGAAGGCACTGCTTGGTTATCAGAAGTTAAGCGACCTCTACAACATATTTCAGTGTGTGAACTACTGCACATATCTCATTGCAGAGGCAAATCGCTCGGAAACTGCCGTCTCTCTACTCAGTGCGATTGACTCTCTCTTGGTGCGTTATGAGATTAAAATACCCGTCTCAACGTATAATGATAGCAAAAGAGAGGTGGCGGTAACCTCCCAACGGATTACGGAGGCACGTTTAGCGGAGTTAAAGAGTGCGGGAAGCGTGTGGACTCTGGAAGAGGCGATAGCCCATATTTTTTCGGAAGTAGTCTCGTGAGCATACACTACCCCATTCATCTCCAAATTTCAGGTAGACTCTGTGTGGTTATTGGTGGAGGGGCTGTAGGAGTACGGAGAGTGAGCGGGCTGCTAAAGGCAGGGGCAGTAGTTCGGGTAGTTGCTCTGAAAGCATCTCCAGAGTTGCAACAGCTTGCGGACAGTGGTCGGATAAAGCTACTAAAAAAAGCCTACTCCCCAGAAGATCTGGCAGATGCTTTTCTAGTCGTTGTTGCAACGGACAGCCGTACTATCAACGCACAAGTAACACAGGATGCAAAAGCGCGTTCTCTTCTGGTCAACGTGACAGACAGCCCCGCAGACGGCGACTTTACGGTTCCTTCTGTAGTACGACGTGGTGACTTAGAGATAAGTGTGACAACGGGCGGAAGCCTTCCCGCACTCACGCAACAGATAGCCACTGAGTTGGAGCAGCACTTTGGCGAGGAATATGGCGCGTTTGTGGAACTTATGGGCGAAATTCGCGACTATATGAAGAGGAGTATTCCTCTAAAGGAGCGTAGTGCATCGGCGCGGCGCGTGCTGGCGCATGAGGCGATGATATGTGCCTTGCTACGTGAAGGAAAACAGAGGGAAGCGCGAGAAATTGCCTTCCTACTCCTAAATAACGACGAGACAGGAGATTAGAGCGTGCCATTTGTTCTAAGTGGAATCAGTCATCATACCGCGCCCATTGGCGTTCGTGAACGGCTGAGCATACCGGAACACCGACTACCTTCGGCACTGACTGCCCTTATGGAGTACAAGGGGGTACGCGAAGCCGTTCTTCTCTCTACCTGTAACCGCGTAGAGGTCTATGCCATGATAGATGGAGGCTCTACCGAACAGGCACATGATCTCCTCGCGAACTACTTTGCAAGCTATCACCACCTCTCCCGCTCCGAGTTCGCCACGTGCCTCTACCCCAAGGCAGAACACGCGGCAGCAGAGCACCTCATGCGAGTTGCGTCTGGGCTAGAGTCGCTGATTATTGGCGAAATGCAGATACTAGGGCAGGTACGCCAAGCCCTCCGTGTTGCACAAGAGACTGAAACTATCGGAAGTATCCTAACGAACCTCTTCCAGCAAGCGATTACGACCAGTCGACGCATTCAAAACGAGACAGGTATCGGACGCGGGGCGTTTAGTATTGGTCATGCCGCCGTTGACCTTGCCAGCCATATCTTCACTGACCTCTCGACGGCTACCGTATTGATACTCGGTGCCGGTAAAATGAGCGAGCTAACCGTGCGCCACCTTTTGAGCAATGGCGTGCGAAGCGTCGTCGTTGCCAACCGCACTTTTGAACGCGCAAGACAGATGGCAGAGGCTTTTGGGGGACGCGCTGTGCATTACGATACGTTCCCGGATGAACTCGTAAACGCCGACATTGTTATCGCATCTACCGCCGCCCCGCACTTCATTCTGCGTAAAGAGCTACTACAACCGATCATTAAACGGCGTAGAGGCAAGCCCCTTTTTTTGATCGACATTGCGGTTCCCCGCGATAT
>JAPLCR010000514.1 GCA_026392135.1 Armatimonadota bacterium | reverse complement strand
TGTGCCGAAAATGGTGCTCTCGCGTGGGCGATGTTTCAATCCACCCCTTTTGAGGTCGTCATTTCGGACTGGGAGATGCCCGAAATGGATGGTCTACAGCTGTGCAGACTCGTCCGTGACTACTCAGATACGCTCTATACCTATTTTATTCTATTAACCGCGAAGAGCCAGGTTGAAGACAAGGTTTTAGGGTTGCAGGCGGGGGCAGACGACTTTTTGGTTAAGCCTCTCGATAGCGGCGAACTAATGGCACGGCTTGAGGTCGGTTCACGTATCATTACCATACACAAGCAGATGGCGAACATGGTCTCATCGCTTCACGCCGCACAACAACGCTTTTCTGAGCTATTCTTGGGTTTGCCCATCGCGGGAGTTACCATCGACGAGATGGGGCGGGTTCAAGAGTGGAACCGTGCCTTTGAATCGCTTATCAACCTACAAGGTAAAATGATATATGAAGAGAGCCTCTTAGATACAATTACACCTTTAGAGATGCGCCCTGAGCTAGAACAAGAGATAGGAGAGCTGTTAGAGGGCAAGCATATTAGTGATTATGAGTGGCACTTCAAGGAAAAGGGCAGTATTGAGCGTTACCTATTATGGAATGCGATACCACTCACCAGCTTCAATGGAACGATTACAGGAGCCATTCATACACTGATTGATATTACTCAGATGAAGCGCACTGAGCAGCAGGTGAGGCAGTATAGCGAAGAGTTGGAGGGCAAGCAGAAGGAGCTTTGGCGCGTAAACGCACTGCTTCATCAGCAGGCGTTGACAGATGGGCTGACTGGGTTGTCCAACCACCGTGCCTTTCAGGAGAATCTCAATCAGGAGTATATGAGGGCGCAGAGGCACTTTACTCCCCTTGCGGTCATTATGGCGGACGTAGACTACTTTAAACGCTTCAACGACTCGTTTGGGCACCCCGCAGGAGATGAAGTACTAAAAACGGTGGCTACCCTGATTCGCGACACGGCACGAGGGACTGACTGCGTAGCCCGCTATGGAGGCGAAGAGTTTGTAATGGTGCTGGTGAATACGGATGCAGAGGGGGCATTCCAGGTCGCCGAGCGCATACGGAAGGCGGTAGAGTCCTTTCCTTGGGCGATGCGACCCATCACCCTGAGCTTGGGCGTATCCGCTCTTAGGGCAGATAGCAAGTCGGCGACAGAGGTGTTAGGGGAAGCCGACTTCGCACTCTACCGCTCAAAGCAGGAGGGCAGAAACCGAGTAACGCTACATCACTCTTCTAGCGACGGAGAGCTGACTTCGGCAGCGTAAAGGCTTGTTGTGTAATATGAGCAAATTATGGAGTATATTGCTCCATGGGAGGCAGTTATAGGAGGAATCTGAAATGTTGAGTCGAAACTAGAATCACGACTGTGAAATCTGTTGTGAGGTGAGAGTTTCGCCATGAAAAGAATCCTATACGTCCTTACACTTTGGGTTTGCGTGAGCAGTATCACGTTCGCACAAACCAGCGATGTCCGCTTCAATCGAGACATTCGTCCTATTCTCTCAGAGTACTGCTATAAGTGTCACGGCTTCGACAAGAACGCCCGTAAAGGCAACCTCCGCCTCGACACAGAGGAGGGCGCAAAAGACAAGCGAAATAGCACGGCTCCCTTTGTCTCCAAAAGCCTAGAACATAGTGTTGCGTGGCAACGCATAACCGCGAAAGACTCTGCTCTCCGTATGCCTCCTGCCTCAATGGGCAAGACGATGAAGCCTAAAGAGCTTGCTATCCTGAAACGATGGATTGAGCAGGGCGCAAAGTGGGAAGGGCACTGGGCATATCAACCTGTCGTCCGTGTGAACCCACCACAGATTGGCGGGGTTTACGCGCAGTGGTCGAAGAACTCCGCTGATAGGTTTGTCCTCGCAACTCTCTTCAAAGGGGGGCTTACCCCGTCTCCGCAAGCCGACAAAGCCACCCTGCTTCGCCGCCTCTCCCTTGACCTTACAGGGCTACCCCCTAAAACAGAAGACGTTCTCTCGTTCCTCACCGACAAACGCCCCGACGCTTATGAACGGCGCGTGGACACATATCTTAGTACTCTGCACTACGGTGAAAGAATGGCGCAGTTCTGGCTCGACCTTGTGCGCTACGCCGACACGGTGGGGTATCACGGTGACCAAGACGTGAGCGTCCATCCCTACCGCGACTACGTGATAGACTCTTTCAACACGAACAAACGCTTCGACGCATTTACCCGTGAGCAACTGGCAGGAGACCTGATACCCAATGCGACGCAAGAACAGAGAGTCGCAACCGCCTACAACCGACTCGGAATGATGAGTACGGAGGGCGGTATTCAGGACAAGGAGTACCGCGCTAAGTACGCCGTTGACCGCGTGAAGAACCTCTCGATAACGTGGCTCGGCTCTACTCTGGGATGCGCGGAGTGCCACTCGCATAAGTTCGACCCATTCACGCAGAAAGACTTCTACCAAACGGCGGCGTTCTTCGCCGATTTGAACGAGAAGGGCTACTATGGCGGCGGCTACCCCAACGAAGAGTGGGGTCCCTCCATGCGCGTTCCCACCCCTGAACAGCAGACCCGCCTTAAACAGTTAGATGCCGAAATTAAGGTGCAAAACGAGGTTATTAGCACACTTCCCGATGTCAATTATCAGCGCGGGGCGGCGCATTGGGAGGCGCAAATTCGCGAACTCGACAGCGCAAAATCGCTCGATTGGAAGGCGATAAAGCCTTTCAGTGCAACCTCTACAGGCGGCTCTACCATGACGGTTCAGCCCGATAACTCGGTAGTCGCTGGCGGCAAGTTTCCCGCATTCGATACTTATGAGGTAATGCTCCCCGCCGACAAGCCCATTATCACCGCCCTGCGGCTAGAGGTGATAGGCGACGGTTCGCTACCTGGCAACGGCGTGGCGCGTGCAGGCTA
This sequence comes from Armatimonadota bacterium, assembly GCA_026392135.1. GTDB lineage: Bacteria > Armatimonadota > Chthonomonadetes > Chthonomonadales > Chthonomonadaceae > CAIJLM01. The sequence continues at coordinate 5,215 of JAPLCR010000514.1, read as the reverse complement.
CTACGCCGCTTTAAGCGAGTTTCAGGTAGCGGTTCAGGTAGGAAACGAGCCTCCCAAGTCCGCCCCCTTCGAGAGCGTCTACGTATCGCGCGAAGAGGAGGGGTATCCCGTAATGGCGATGATAGACGGTAGCCCGAAAACGACATGGGCTTCCGTGCATGGTCGAGCGTACACTTTTGCGTTTCGCTTGAAAGAGCCGATACAGGGCGGGAAGGATGTTCGCCTCATCGTCCGCCTTGTGCATGGTGCTATGCCGCACCACGAAGTAGGGCGTTTCCGCGTCTCGCTCAGCTCCGTCCCCAATGCAGATACTAACGGTAATGGGATACCCGATAACGTTCTCGCGCTTATCCGTAAGACCCGCTCTCCCGAAGAGCAGAAGGTTGTTCTCAACTACTATAAGGGTATTGCCGGCGAAACGGCGGCTCTACGGCAACCTCTTGCAGAGTTGGAGCGAGATAGGCAACTGCTATTGGGAGCCATCCCACGCACCCTCGTCTCCGAAACCACGAACACGCCTCGCATCGTGCATATTCTTCCACGCGGCAACTGGATGGACGATTCAGGCGAGGTGGTTCAGGCGGCGATACCCGGCTTCTTCAAACAGCCCACTAAGCCCAAAATGACCCGACTTGACCTTGCAGACTGGCTTACTGCTAAAGATAACCCTCTTACGGCGCGAGTCTTCGTGAACCGGATGTGGAAACTCTACTTCGGCGTAGGGCTAAGTAAGAGCGTGGAGGATTTCGGCGGTCAGGGCGAGCCTCCACTGCATCCCGAACTACTGGACTGGCTAGCCGCTGAGTTTGTGAGGAGTGGTTGGGATGTGAAGCACATCGTCAAGCTGATAGTAACCACTGCAACCTATCGGCAGTCTTCGGTGACTCGCCCTGACCTCCTCGCGAAAGACCCCTACAACCGCTACTACGCTCGGCAGTCTGCACTACGCCTCGACGCGGAGTTTATCCACGATGCCGCACTATCGGCAGGAGGTATCTTGGTTGACAAAATTGGCGGAGCAAGCGTGTATCCAACTCAACCCGCGGGCTACCTTTCATCGCTGAATTTCCCACACCGTGAATGGGCAGACGACGCGGGAGAGGGGCTACGTCGACGAAGACTCTATACGCACTGGCAACGCACTTTCCTGCACCCTGCACTTGCTGCATTCGATGCACCTAGTCGTGAGGAGGGAACCTGTTCCCGTAGCACCTCGAACACCCCTTTGCAGTCGCTCGTACTGTTGAACGACCCCGAATTTGTAGATGCGGCACGTGGGCTTGCCGCTCTGATGATATCGAAGGAGGCTACCTTTGAGGCACGCGTGAACTACGGCTTTCTCCGTGTCGCATCCCGAAAAGCTTCCGTGAAAGAGATAGCGACACTCCGAACGCTCTTTCAGCAGATGCGGCAGTACTTCCAAGCAAAACCGGCTGCCGTCGCCGATATGTTCTCAGAAGAGAGTGCCAAACCTACAAATGCCGAAGAACTCGCAACCTACATTCAGATAGCCCGTGTCCTTTTGAATCTACACGAGACGATAACAAGGAGTTAGATCAGTGGAAAAAGACCTCAACGATATTACGCGGCGACTGTTTCTCAGTCGAAGTGCCACTGGAATTGGAACACTCGCCCTTGCATCTCTCTTAGAGCCTGCCGCATTCGCGGACGCACCCAAGAAGGGGGAGCATTGGCGCGGCGTAGTGCAGAAGCTAGACTACAAGCCTCGCATCAAACGCGTCATACACCTCTATATGGCAGGGGGACCCTCTCATCTTGAGACGTTCGACTTCAAGCCGAAGCTACGCGAAATGCACGGCAAGCCTATGCCCGATTCCTTTACCAAAGGTCAACAGATAGCCCAACTACAAGGCTCGAAACTGGTCTGTTACGGTGGGCAACACGACTTTGTGAAGGCAGGTAAAAACGGGCAGGAGATTAGTAGTATCTTCCCGCAACTCGCCAAAGTCGCCGACGAACTCTGCATTGTTCGCTCTATGAACTCCGACCAGATAAACCACGACCCCGCGCATACACTTATGAACACCGGTTCGCCGTTTTCAGGGCGACCTAGTATGGGGTCATGGCTTCTCTATGGACTAGGCTCTGTGACGGAGGACCTGCCCGGCTATGTCGTCCTCACCTCAGCAGGGCGCGGCTGGCAGATGCAGCCTATCGCGGCACGGCAGTGGTCTGCGGGGTTTATTCCGGGACGCTTTCAAGGGGTACATTTACGCTCAAAAGGCGAACCCGTACTCTATCTGGATAACCCTGAGAAGGTTGAAAGAACAGAAGAGCGGCACCTGTTAAACGCGATCCGATCACTGAATGAAGATCGCTTTAAGGCGACGCAAGACCCCGAAATCCTCACGCGTATCGCACAGTACGAAATGGCGTTCCGTATGCAGACGAGTGTGCCCGGGCTGATGGATGTCTCACAAGAGAAGCCGGAGACACTTGAGATGTACGGGGCGAAGCCGGGAGACGGCTCCTTCGCGTCGAACTGCCTACTTGCCCGTCGGCTCGCGGAGAAGGGCGTGCGTTTCATACAGCTCTATCATCGCGATTGGGATCATCACGGCAACCTGAAGAACGACATTGCTCTCAAGGGCGAAGAGGTTGACCGCGCCTGCTGGGCACTTATTACCGACCTGAAACAGCGCGGTATGCTGGAGGACACGCTCATTCTGTGGGGCGGCGAGTTCGGGCGTACCCCAATGGCGCAAGGCGATGGACGCGACCACCACATAAAAGGCTACTCCATCTGGATGGCGGGAGGTGGCGTAAAGGGCGGCACGACCTACGGCGCGACAGACGATTTAGGGTACGCCGCCGCCGAAAACCCTTTCCATACCCACGACCTCCACGCCACCATGCTCTACCTGTTCGGCATTGAGCATACAAAACTGACCTACCGATTTCAAGGGCGAGACTATCGCCTGACCGATGTGTTCGGCAATGTGGCGAAGGGCGTGGTTGCGTAGCGCGACACGATAAACCGTCGTCAAAGACGGTTCGGTTCGCTCGAAATAGGAGTACAATAGTTACCAATTCTCTAGCGGAGAAGGGAGGGGAGAGAAATGGCTGTTGAAACAAAGATATTTGAAGGAACATGGCGCGAGGCGTTGAGCAAAGCGGACGGTATTTCCCTTGACAAGCGTATAGCCATTACTGCAATGGAAGAAGAGGCTACCGCACAAGAAGAGCCTGTTCACTTTCAAGAAAACCTTCAGTGCCTAATTGACTTAGCCCGCTCGTTGCCCGATGATAACTTGGAAGAGGAGGATAGTGCCTATACGCAAGCACTCTATGAGAAGTATAATCGCTTAGGTTTTCGCTTCCCATGATACTCTGCGATGCTAGCCCGCTTATCGCTCTCGTAGTTCCAAACCAGAGAGAACAGCATCTGCTGTGCGCCACAACCCTTGCGAAAATGAGAGAAACGCTTATCACCACTTGGGCTTGCTTCGGAGAGGCGATGCATCTTGTAGGAGCGAAAAGACGCTTTGACCGCCAACTGGTTTTGTGGGAGTATGTTGACCGAGGCATTTTGGAGATACATGAGTTGACGGGGCAGGATATTCAAAGAACGCAAGCACTAATGCGGCAGTATTCAAGTACGCCTATGGATTTAGGCGATGCAACGCTCGTTGTCGCCGCAGAAACTCTCGGCATCCATAGAGTCTTCACACTTGACCCCGACTTTTATGTCTACCAGATACATGGCAAGACCCCGTTTGAGGTTATTCCCTCGTTACGGTAATATCGCCAGATCTCCGTGCTGCACTGTTTTCGGGAGCGACTATCGCCTGACCGATGTGTTCGGCAATGTGGCGAAGGGCGTGGTTGCGTAGAAAGCCAAGAGAGGTCTTTATGTTATCAGTAGAAGAGGCGTTGGCTGGTATTCTCGCACAATCGAACCGCCTTCCTAGTGAGGCGGTTTCCCTAATGGAGGCGCAGGGGAGGGTGTTAGCAGAAGCGATTACTGCTGAGTGTGACCTCCCGCCCTTCGACAACTCCGCTGTAGACGGCTACGCTGTCCTCTCTACTGATACCGAAAGTGCCTCATCAGATACCCCTGTCACGTTGCGGGTTATTGGAGAGGTGGTTGCAGGCGAGCTTGCCGAACAGCAACTGCTAACGGGAGCTGCTATTCGCGTAATGACCGGTGCCCCCATGCCCGTAGGCGCAGATGCGATGGTAATGGTGGAGGACACGCGGCTTGGCGGGGGCAACACCGTTCAAATACTGCTCCCTGCCCGAAAGCACGACCACATTCGCTTTCGAGGGGAGGAGGTTCGGCAGGGCGACACTGTCCTTACCGAAGGAACTCCTATCTATTCGACACAAATTGGACTTCTGGCACGGGCAGGGCATGGGCAGGTTCGCGTCTATCGCCGCCCACGTGTCGCCGTAATCTCAACCGGAGACGAGCTGATAGGTATTGAGGAGCCTACCCCCCCTCTAGGCAAGATACGCGACAGTAATCGCTACGCGCTAGGAAGTATGGTTCAGGAGGCGGGTGCGATACTTCACTCACTTACGCATATCCCCGATGACCTTGAAGCGACGGAGGCAGCGTTTCGGCAGTGTGTAGACAGCGGTGCAGATGTTATCGTCACGGCGGGCGGCGTATCGGTAGGAGATAGGGACTACGTAAAGCCAGTGCTAGAGAAATTAGGTAGGCTGGAGTTCTGGCGCATCGCAATGAAGCCCGGTAAACCCCTTGCCTTTGGTCAGATAGGAAATACCCTCTTCTTTGGGCTACCCGGTAACCCCGTCTCCGCCATGGTCACGTTCGAGCTATTCGCTCGACCCGCGCTACGAAAAATGGCGGGCTATCCAGATAATGCTATCATGCGCCCCATTATCGCCGTCACACTATCCGAACCGATTCCTCACACGCCCCCCCGCCGTGAATACGCACGTGCTATCGTGACGCTCGAACAGAGCGGATTTGTCGCCACGACAACCGGAAATCAAGGCTCAAGCCGCCTGAGTTCGATGATGGGCGCGAATGCACTCATAGTGATTCCAGAGTACTCTAATGGATTAGACGCAGGGGAGCAAGCCCAAGCGTTACTACTAAACTTAAAGTAACTGTAAATACGCAGGCTAGACAACACGACCTAGCCCTCTTCCTTATCCATACTGCAATGCCTCCGCACTGACCCAGCCACCCCATCCCAACCCTTACCCCTTCACAAGGGGAAGG
>JAPLCR010000121.1 GCA_026392135.1 Armatimonadota bacterium | reverse complement strand
CCCTGAACTCTTACGGTGTCAATCTGTATCTTGACAAAACCGTGCCCCTCGTGTTAAGATAGTTTTAATACCAATTTAGCAGTAAGATTTTGTTTCCTCCTTGCCCCCTACGTAGGAAATTCACCCCCAATGAGGTATAACCTCTCTTAGTTTGCACCCACTGAAAATATCGATGGAGGGATTTCGCTTGAACATTCGACGTTTCCCACAGTGGCAAGTTAGTCTTGCGCTCCTGTGTGGCTTTTGGGGCATTGCCCTTCAAAATGCCCACGCGCAGACCTACCATAACCTTTCTAATGCACGCTTCCGCACAACTAGTAGCGGAGTTCAATCAGCAATGATTGTGGATGTGGACGACCCCAAAGACATAAATGCCGTTCGTGCTAAAATTGTTGAGCAAGCGCACAGCCGTGCTGTCGCACAAAGTACCTCCCTTCAGCGCGAAATCGCGTTTATGCGACGTCACCGCCTTGTTAAGCCCAATCAGACCTTTGGAATCAACGAGACGGTAATTGTGCGTTCTAAAGGGCAACTACAGCTTCCTACCTCAAAAGCCGTTACACGGGGAGCTGGTGATGAACTCACGTTCAATATCGTTACATCGGGAGAGGGTGCGTTTGCACCAGCCGATGCCAGCGAACTGCAAAGCCTTATCAACCTGATCTACCCAGAACTGCGCGATAACATTTTGGGGCGACCGGGTTGGAGCGGTAATGTCATCGTCAAGAACCTCGACCCACGCCTAGGTAAGGTTGATGAGCTACTCGGCGCATTGCTCGTCATCAACGGAAACAACGTAGAGATGTGGTTTCCCACGTTTAGCGCGTATGAGACCCGTTTTCTTGCTATGGCACAGGTAATGGCGCAGGCGTTTCATGCTAAACAACCTATCGCTTACCATGCGTGGGAGATAGGAATGGCGCGGGCAGTTGCCGTAGCGACTGCGGTGCGTCTGCAGTCTCGTCTAACAGGGCAAAACTCGGTAGACCCCTCCAATGGCTTCTATTTTACGCCCTACTACGACGTGCTGAACCAGCCCGCTCTCGCCAACAACACCTTCACCCCTCCTACAAAATCCAATCAACCATTCAATGCGGCAACACTCTCTGGTATGCTCGTACCACGAATGCAGATGTCCTCAACTGCGTGGCTAAAGTGTTATATTGAGAACCCAAACTTCTTCAAGCAGTTTAACACTGGTAGCGCAGATGGGCTAGGCACGGGTGGCTACTACGGGGCTTTCAAGACAGATAGTACGGTTGCGAACGATGTGACACGCCTCCGTGCTATCGCAAAGACTGCGGTCTCTACAGTGGAGCTATTGGATTTTGATGCGTGGTTTGAACAGCAGTTCGTCTTAGATACCAGTATAACCCCGGGCAATAAGATCTACGTCTATTCGCAACCCACTTTCCCTACAAACACGCAGGGGACGGATAGCGGTTCGGCTCTCTTTATGGCCTACTATCGCACGACGGGTACTGGAGACGAGACGGACTTGAGCGGGGCGGCAAACCTCATCTACTGGGATTACAACTTTGTCAACCGTCTTCTCCTTCCCTCCTTTGAGGCAGTGGACATAACCAATGGCTTTGGAACAGTTGCCCCCTTCTTTACTGATATTGGAGGGAATCCTGCGGACAAAATGCGGATAGCTATTGATGTACCGTTGAACCAGCAGTACGCCCGTATCTATTTCCCTGCGGGACAGACAGGCTCCTCCACCTCTCCCAACGATGTTTCAGGAGTTCTTATTGGAGCAACCGACGGTGCTATTAGCGTCACCTTCGACGGAGGAACGGGACCCATTACAGGAACGGTAGTGCAAGGGGCATTTGGTCTGCAAGGGGGTAATGGATCCATGCCGGAGGGCTTTAGCCGTACCCGCATCGCCTTTACTCCGACGGGTGGAAACGCAGTACAACTCCAACGGAACACCTACCAACGGCGCGATAGCCTTTCTCGGCTTGGCGTATTCCCGATATTCAACCTGTTTGCAGTTTCGCAGACACAGACCCTTACTCATGTCTTCCCTGCGGGACCACAGCTAATAACAATTCCGCTAAAGCCGTTCTCGAACGATATCGCCAAACTGCTCGGCGTAGACCCGAACAAGACGCTCTTGGCGCAGTATCGGCAAGACCTCAGCGGGAACGACAAGTATCTTAAATACCCCTCGCTACCCCTCTACCAGCCTGGGTATGCGCTTTGGAGCAACTTCTCCAGTGATGTCAATGCGACGAATATCACAGGAGAGCGTACCGACGCACAACCCTTTGTGAGTGTAAGTCTGCCTTTTGGTTGGACGCAGATTGGCTCTCCGTATGCCTCTAACCTCAACATAACGACAGACATTCAGTTCCAGTATCTTGGCGGTGAGGTACTGACACTTGCGGAAGCCATCACGCGCAACATCGTTGCCGTCGGAGTTATTGGCTGGACTACTGCTGGAGGCTACCAAGACATTACTACGAGTGCCACGCAAGGTGTTCCGAAAAATACACTAGAGGCGTGGAAAGGCTACTGGATACGCGTACTTGCTACTGAAGGAGTTACACTCACCTATCTTAACCCTGTCAGCCGTTCTGTACACTCCCGTGCTGTACTACCCCCTCCAGCAGAGAGTAATCACTGGCGCGTGTCGCTTGTTGTGCGTGATGCTCTGGGCAATGAATCAGGGGCAGGGATAGGGCAGTCTCCCAATGGGAGCGATATTTTTGTACCCTCACTTCATGTTGCAGAGCCGCCGCCGTTTATGCGCTCCTCTACACTCTCCATTCGCTTTCCTCATGCGGATTGGGAGGGGGGTGGTAACTTTCTCGCTGATATTCGGCGTAGCAACTCCCGTAGTACATGGGACTTCGTAGTTACCACACCGCAAGCGGAGCAGGAGTATCGGCTAGTATGGCAGGGGCTAGGTACACTTCCGCGTGGGACACGCCTGACTCTCATCGATATTGAGAACGGCTCCCGCCAACTACTGAATTCGCGTGCATCGTACACCTTTCGTACTGGCGCAAATACCCTGACCCGAAAGTTCCAGATTGTTGCGGAGCCTCGGGGGATAGGGCACTTGCGTGTGATGGGTTTAACCGCAAACACCCCCTTTTCCACCTCTGGAAGAGCAACGCAGAGTGTTACTATCAACTACGACCTTACTGCCGCTGCCTCAACGCAGATTGAGATCCGCTTGGGCGGACGCACGGTTCGGCGCTTGGGCTACGGTAGGGCTGTCACCTCCGGCGCAAATCAGGTGGTTTGGGATACGAAAGACGATGCAGGGCGTACCCTACCCGGCGGAACCTACATGATTGAGGTGACTGCCCGTAATAGCGATGGCGAACAGACTCGGGCCATTATTCCGCTACTATTGGCACGATAAGGAAACGACCATGTTCCCTGTGGCTAGAGAACGAGTAATGGGTTGGTTAGGGCTGATTTTCATATCGGCTCTACTGACTATCGCTGGGTGTAGTTGTAGTTCTGCTGGCTCGAACAAGAGTAGGGGGGCAGGCATTCTTTGCTTAGGAGACTCGCAGACCTACTCCACAGGTTACGGTGTTAGGATTGACCAGTACTGGCCCGCTCAGGTGCAAGGGCTAGCAAATGGTGGGTATGCACTGGATCTGATAAACGAAGGGCATAGCAACTGGACAACGGAAGACCTTCTCGGAATAGCTCTTCAGCGCATTCAAACGTTTGCTCCCAAAATAGTGATACTCTACGCGGGGGTGAACGACAAGGGGCACAGCCTATCCAGTGCGAAGACGCAGAGTGGTATTCAGTCGGTTATTGATACTGCTATGAGCAACGGCGTATCGTATGTACTTGTAGTGAACACAAACTATCTGAACTACTCCACACGTGGCGACAACGCCAGCACGAACACCTACTATAGCAACTATCAGATACTGCGTACCTTCCAATTGGCGGCGGCGAACTATGGTATTAGCAGATATGGAGCCTCGAAAGTAGGGTATTGTGACCTATTTGAGTACCAGAAGAGTCTTATTCTGGCGGGAACGTGGATGCAGGGGCGTTGGCAGGATTCACAGGTGGCTGATAACAACGAACACATGAATGCGGCGGCTCAGAAAGCGACAGCCAGCTTTATTTGGAACACCTTGAAGGGTGTTCCGGGT
>JAPLCR010000623.1 GCA_026392135.1 Armatimonadota bacterium | reverse complement strand
GGCGCGTCTTCTACACACTAGCAGAAGACGCGCCTTGCTTAATTTGTAACCCCCGGCTTCTCAAAAAACAGCTACTCACGCTCTCTTATTTACCTATGCTCTCAGCGGTCACTATAAGTTCCCTGAAAAGCCTTCCCCAAAAAAACGGAAGTTGGGCATAAAACAGGACACTTTTGTCTAAAAGAGCCGTCACAGTAGTTACGAAATTCGGCAATTTGTAAGAGCGTCGCGCCCTGTTCTGCTAGGAGTAAAAGGAAATCCTCAACACGCCGCAACTTATCGCTTACCGATAGAGTATAATAAACCCAACCCCTATGTAGGAGAGCGCGGATGTACGTTTTGAGCGTACTTACCTTACTCATCGGACAACCTTTTGCCCCACCCCCAAAAAAGCCAACGCCCACCAGCGCGGTAGCCCTTGAGATACGTAACGCCAAGCCCAATGCACGCCCAGACCTCACTCTGAAAATCGCGAGGCAGGGGGCAAGCGCGATACCCTCTCTCGTACCGCTTCTCTATAACGCCTCTCCTATCCTACATCAAACTGCACAACAGGCTCTCCGCGCCACTGTCTATCGTGTGTCCCGCCCTGAATCGAGCATAGAGCGTACTGCCGTTGTCAACGCACTTTTCGCGCAGATTGCCCCTATCGCCAAGCACGCCACCGGAGTGCGCCAGAGCCTAATGGAGCTACTCTCTCTCATTGCAGAAGAGAAAGACATACCGCGCATAGCCCTCTACCTCCGCGACCGAGGTGTTCAGGAGACCGCGTGCCTCACTCTCACGCGCCTACCCTATCCAAACGCTGGCAATGCCCTCCTCTCCGCGCTTAAACTTGCCGAACCCGATTTCCAAGTCTCCTTGCTCCAGCACCTTGCCGAACGTGGCGATGTCTCAGCAGTTCCAACAATTCAGTCTTACCTAAACACCCCCCGCGATAAAGTCCGCCTCGCCGCTCTCGCTGCACTCGGCTGCCTCCCTGATGTCTCCTCCGCAGACCTACTCTGGAATAGGACAGAAGGCAGTACAGTGGAGAGTAGAACCGCTCTTCGTGCCTATATAGAGCTGGCAGACAGACTATTAAGAGCCGGTGATAGAGCGAATGCCCTCACTCTATATCAGCGGTTTCAACGTGTTGCGCTCACCCTCTCTGAAAAAGGTGTTGCGCTCACTGGTATCGCAAAAGCCGCCCCGCAAGAGAGCGTCTCCCTGCTTCTCGAATCCCTTAAATCGCCAGAGGCAGAGATACGCGGTCTCGCACTCCAACTTCTTGCCGAAACCCCTACGCCTGCCGTAACCGAAAGCCTTATCCGTGCCATGAACGGGCTAGACCACTCCATGCAAGCCGCCATTATACGCCTTCTAACCAAGCACTCCTCTATCGTGCCGACATCTACAACGCGGTACGCCTTCAAGCACTCCATCGAGGTCTTTCTGCTGCTCAAACAGACACAGAGAGGTACGTTCTGCTCACAGGCATACGGAGCATTGCCCACTCCTCGTCACTGCCATACCTCGAAAGCAGTCTAGGCAACCCCGCCACAGCCGACGAAGTTTGGCGAGCAATCGTTGTAATTGTGGATAAAATCGCTCTGAACGGACGTATTAACGAAGCGGAGCCGTACTACCAAAAGGTTATAAGGCGGTGCGAACAGCCCGATTTAGTACGTCACGTCGTTCAAAAAATGCGGATGTATGGCAAAAAGGCAGATGTCGCACAACAGGCGGGCTACCTTCAACACTGGTGGATGCTAGGGGCTTTACCGGGGCGGGAGATATGGCGTAATCGTGATGCTTTCCCCATAACAGAGCCTATCCAGTTTAACCAGAGGATTATTCTTGGGGAGCGTGCTTTTCGCTGGCAGTACGTAGATTTGGATACCCCTGACGGACACCTCAATTTCCACGAGCATTTTACCAACGGTGAACGGTCGGCAGTCTATGCCTATGCGGAAATTGCTGCGCCCTCCGACATGGATGTTCTCTTTAAGGTGGGGAGCGACGACGATATGTTCTGCTGGCTGAACGGCGTGAGCGTCTATCGCTTTATCGGAGGACGTGCTTGGAAAGCCGATGAGGATGTCTTTCCTGTACGCCTTGTTAAAGGGGGCAATCGGGTTTTGGTAAAGGTACTGAACGGAAACGGAGGATGGGACTGTAGCCTGCGTATCACCGACACAACCCACCAACCTCTCATTCTAACACAGAGAACTGCTGAGGGGCTGTCGGCAGCCTCAGCACTGTCGGTGAGTGAGGGAACAGCGCAATCGAAAACGATTAGCACCGCGGAGGGTTTGGAGTATATTGATTTGCTGATAGGAACAGGAGAGACTCCAAACGACGGCGACCAAGTACAGGTACACATCGTGGGAACCCTCCAGAACGGAAAAGAGGTGACCAACACGCGTAAACGTGGTGAAGCCCTCTATTTCACACTGGGAGGAGGAGGCGTGATCCAAGGTTTGGATGTGGGGGTACGGAGTATGCGTGTCGGCGGAAAGCGCCGCCTGATAGTTCCTCCTGCTTTAGCCTACAAAGACGTGCCTACCGGTGTGATTCCACCTCAATCCACACTGATTATAGAGGTGGAGTTACTCAGTTCAGAGCATTGATGCAACCCTTTTCCCTTTTGTCACGTAGTGATTAGAGGTAAGAGTTGGGATGGGGTGGGCATAGAGAGTACATCACTCCCAGCTTCCAGAGATGCTATTTCAAACCCTTGCCTGTCCGCCCCCTCCCCAAAGAGGGTTAAAGTCGGGGTATGTAATGGGACTACTCCCTGCCAAAAATACGGGAAATCGCCGAAAACAGGTATTCTTGGTTTGTGATTTTCTATAAATATCTCCAATTTCGGGAATAACGAGGGTGGAGACAACCTACTAAATTTGCTAACAGCAAAACAACGAGGTCTCTCTATAACAGGTAAGGTAACAGATGATAATACTTGCGTTCATTGTGCAAATACTGATTATAATTATCACGATTGATGTCGTGGTAAGCATTGCTATGGCACTCGGTATGCGTGTTTCGCCCTACCGCCCACCCGTCAGTACACTTCGTTCACTTACCGAGCCTCTCTATCAGCCCATACGCCGCCTTCTACCTCCTGCACGACGAACTGGAGGGCTGGATTTCGCTCCTATGATAGTGGTGATACTCCTGCAAATTGTGCGTAGCCTACTCATGTAGGTTTATGAGAGGCGGGTTAACGGCTGAACATCGTGCTATGAATCGGGGCTTAGACCTCGAAGGGTGATAAGAAGGAAGGATTGAACTCACGATGATTGCCCCTCATTTCACAACAGTTGATATTGTACATCATCATTTTCGCCATAAGCTGAACGGTTATGCACCGCAAGAGGTAGACGACTATTTGCGTGAAGTCGGCTCTGCAATGGAGACGGTAATGACCGAGTGCGCTGGGCTTCGCGATAGGCTGAACTCTGCGGAACGCGAACTCAATCACTACCGAAGCTTAGAGAAAGCGATGCACGAAGCCCTCATTCTCGCTCAAAAATCTGCCGATGAGATTCGCGCATCAGCACGTACTACTGCGGATTCTCAACTTCAGGACGCGCACTCGCGTGTTGCTGATATGAATCAGAAGCTCGATTCACTTCGTTCCGAGCGTCGGCGCATTATCTGCGACCTACGCGCCACTCTCAACGCGCAGGTGACATGGCTAGATAGAGAGTTGGACGCAGAGACGCTTTCATTCTCTGCCGAAGAGACCAGTCTTGCTATGGCAGAGTTAATACCGTTCTCCAATTCGCGCGATTCCTCTACGCCCTTCAGAAAGGAGTGGCAAGCCGTTTCCCGTTAAAGCCACTATCATGGATGAACCCACCCTCCTCTGAGCCTAATCCGCATCTCGAGTTTGACCTCTCTGTTCCTGCGCCCCCGCAGGAACAGCCGCCTCTGCCTGAGCCAGAGTCTCCCCCCCTGCGAAAACGCAACTATCTTGTAGGTATTGCTCTATTTTGTGTGGTGCTGTTGCTGGTTGTTCTACGTGCTCAACGGCGCGAAGACGCGCAAGAGGTCGCTATGGCGAAGAGGGTGAGTGATATCTCAGATGCCCTAAAGCAGACGAAAACCATACTCGCACGCAAACCTGACGCTCGTACCCTGCGTCCTCTTGTCCAAAACCAGAAGCGGCTTTCCTCTGTAGAGGGTAGCCAGAGAACGTTGCAAGAGTGGAAGACGCTAGCAACCTCTCCCAACGCCTATCCCTCCGATTTTCGACGCTATGCCCTCTCTCTTTCCATCCTCTCTTCGCCGCTACACAGAGAAATTTTGCCCACACTAAGCCGTGTTAGCACCTACAAAGCCTCTCCAATGTCCGAAAAGCCCACAGAGAAGGCTCTGCTAAAAGAGTATCAGAGCTATATTCACCCTATTCCTGTGCGTGATGAGCAGGCACTTTGGGAGGCTATCTACGGTAAGAAGGCACTTGATACACGCCTCCTGCCGGAATACCTCTCGCGCATTGAGGCTTTGCGGTTAGGGTGGTTTGCCGCAATTGCGAAGCATGATCTCTATCGTAGGGCAGGCAAGACACTAGAAGCAGAGGCAGAGTATCGCCACGCCCGTGCCTCTGGAGAGGTTATGCTCTGGGTTGAACAGTTGGAGACATACCTTATTTTGGCAGGGCTTGTGGGTTGGGGCTTCCTGATTGTAAGTAGCCTCAACACCAAAAAGCGCGGACTTCCTGCCCTCATGCTTCTTATGCAAAAGGTGAAAGGAGAGGCGTTGACGTTTGGGTACCACCCTCGCATCTTCGTATTTGTGACCTACCTCATCCTACCGTTCACCCTACTCCTAATTTCGCCCATTGTGAGTGCGTTGTTCAAAGGCAGTTCTGCGCTTACAATGGCGCGTGGCAATACCATATTCTACTTAGTGGAAAGTACACTGACGCTTGTGGCTTGCGCGTGGCTTCTTCGTCACCGCTCTCTAGCGGAGGGCAGTAGCGCACCGATGACTCTGCGGGAGGTATTTGTCACACTGGGCTGGAACGCACCAACGGGGGCATGGTGGTTAGGGGTAAGAAGTTATATTCTTCTCCTTCTACCGCTCCTGCTCGTGACGGCTCTCTCGCGCTCACTGTTCCGTCATTTTGAAACTCCTTCACACCCTATTATCCTCTCTATGGCACTGATGAACACCCCGTTCGACTGGTTTCTGCTACTGTTGCAAACCTCAGTGCTTGCCCCGATAGTAGAAGAGACTCTCTTCCGCGGAGTACTCTACCCTGCCCTACGGAACCGCATGGGAGTTATAGGGGGTATTGCAATGACCTCTACTATTTTCGCGATACTGCACCCTACGCTCCCCGCGGGCTTCTTGCCGCTCTTCCTGCTAGGTGCGGTCATGGCGTATCTCTACGAGATGAAAAAGTCGCTCGTGCCCGGTATCGTGCTTCACGCGCTAAACAACGGTTTGATTTTGATTTTGCAGCTTTCTGCGCTAGCAAACTAAACAAATATCAGGGGAGACTATGGCGGAATTCAGCGTTTTGCGGGTACGATTAACACCAAAGGGCGGACGTTCTGCTATAACCCATTATGAACTGGGTGTGCTTCATGCGCGAGTCTCTGCACCTCCTGTGGATGGTGCGGCGAATAAAGCCCTTATCGAACTGCTCTCTGATAGCCTGAAAATCCCCAAATCCCGTATCGCGTTCGCATCGGGCGAAACGAGTAGAGACAAAGTGTTGCGTGTGGAGGGGGTTGGGGCAGACGAGTTGCGGGTTCGTATCGAAACAGTATTGAAGGTCAAGTGAGGAGAAGAGGGATAGGATGCCACAAGTAAAAGTGATTGTAACGCTAAAGCCGAGCCTACTAGACGCGCAGGGGCGCGTGGTGAAGGACGCGCTGAACAATATGGGCTATGCGGATGTGCAACAGGTACGGATTGGGAAGTACATGGAGGTAGAGGTTAGCGGTGAGAGCGGCGACCTCGACGCTGAGATTAAAGCGATGTGCGAAAAACTGCTTTCCAACCCTGTCATTGAGGACTACCGCTATGAGGTGGTGCTATGAGTAGCACCTCAACTGTAGAACGCACGCCCGAAACCAGTGGTAAGCGTCCTCGTTTCGCAGTAGTGCGCTTTCCAGGATCCAACTGCGACCAAGATGCCTATTTCGCCATCAAAAACGTTCTCAACTGTCCGGTAGACTATGTTTGGCATCAGGACAAAAGCCTCAAGGGGTTCGATGTAGTGGTACTGCCCGGTGGCTTCTCTTACGGTGACTACCTACGCTGTGGTGCAGTAGCACGCTTTTCCAATATCATGGATGCGGTTATCGCGCACGCTGAGCGGGGTGGGTTAGTGTTTGGAACCTGCAACGGCTTTCAAGTCTTGTGTGAGGCACATCTGCTTCCGGGTGCATTAGTACGCAACAATGTGTGCCAGTTCCGTTGCCAGTATGTAAACCTCCGTGTTGAGAATACAGACGCGCCTTTCACCAACGCTTATAAGG
>JAPLCR010000120.1:2610-3109 GCA_026392135.1 Armatimonadota bacterium | reverse complement strand
GGAGATTGAAATGGGTATGCGTTTTACACTAGAGCGGGTAGAGTTTCGGCTACACTACCAGCCTCTCATTGATTTGGAAAGCAACATAATGTCGGGGGTAGAAGCCCTCTTGCGTTGGGAACATCCTACGCAAGGGCTAATTCCGCCGAGTAAGTTCATACAGATAGCAGAAGACACTGGCTTAATTGTCCCTATCGGCTACTGGGTTCTAGAGGAGGCGTGCCGTCAAATGAAAGAGTGGCGAACGGAGTATCCCGATAACCCAATTATGACCGTAAATGTGAATCTTTCGGGGAAACAGCTACAACGTCCTGATGTAGTAGCAAAAATCGCTGATGCTTTGAAGGAGAGTGGGTTTCCGGCAGACGCACTTAAACTGGAGATTACTGAGAGTGTGATGATGACCGATTTTGATTCGACGCTCACGAAACTGAACGCCCTCAAAGAGCTGGGGATAAAGCTAGCAATGGATGACTTTGGGACGGGCTACTCCTCTATT
>JAPLCR010000120.1:0-2583 GCA_026392135.1 Armatimonadota bacterium | reverse complement strand
TTAGCCGCCTCACGGAGCATGAAGAGACACAATCGGCACTTGCCGCGATCATTATGCTCTCGAAAGCCCTACACTTAAACGTGACAGGAGAAGGTATTGAGACGGTAGAGCAGAGGCACTCTCTTCAAAACCTCGGTTGTCATATTGGACAGGGGTATCTCTTTGCAAAGCCGCTACCGCCCGCCTTATTAAGCCAACACCCCTATTTTACGAGAGCCGTCACGGAGCGGAGCGAAGGGCAGAGAGCAGCTTAGTAGGCATTTGGGGGTAACAGTGTCTCTACCATTCCATCGTCATGCCCCACAATCACTGAGGTCGCCAATCCTACGAAAAGCCCTACCTCTGACACCCCCACTATCTCATTTATGGCGCGTTCGTACTTGCGAGGCTCTGATATCTCCCCACAGTGCATATCTATAATGTAGAGCCCGTCATCGGAGAGAAACGGAGAGCCGTCTGCATTGCAACGTAGGGTAAGCGGGTGCCCGAATAGCTCTAGCTTTCGCAGAGTCGCCTGCCACCCAAAACGCACGATGGCGATGGGAAGCGGATACGCCCCTAGCGTTTTTTTTATTTTGCTCGTATCACAGATGATAATAAGTTGACGGCTTGCAGAGGCAACTATTTTCTCTTGCACTAAAGCACCCCCGCCACCCTTAATGAGGGTTAGATCACTACCTACCTCATCCGCACCGTCAATCGTGATGTCTATAGACACAACCTGAGAAAAATCTACAAGAGGTATGCCTACCTGTCGGGCGAGGTCTTCAGATCGCTGTGAGGTGGGTACGCCACGTAAGTCAAGACCTTCTGTTAGGATGCGTTCGCCAATCGCTTGTATTGCGTAGACAGCAGTAGAGCCTGTCCCCAAGCCTACCACCATCCCCGATTGCACCGATTCAACCGCACGTCGAGCTGCCGCCTCTTTCGCGTTCAAAGAACCCTCCCCATGAAATGTACCCCTCCATTATACCCAGTGTGAAGGGCTTTCTGAGCGATACGATTGGGAAGGATGTGAGAGAGAGGGAGAGGCTACATCATCTACCTAACACAGGTCAGTTACAAAAGACCAGAGTAGCCCCTCTTCGTTTGTCTATGGGTTTGGTGGGGAGGTTGCAATCAATACTACAAGCGTCTCATTACCTGTGTTCTCGATGCCATGCTCACACCAAGGTGGTAGGTAGACGAACATCCCCTTCTCTACCTCCTGTTTGCGCCCGTTTGCAAACGTCATCGTCCCGCGTCCCTCCATTATGACGTAGGTCTCCTCCGTTTCGTGCGAGCCTACCCCGTTGATGGTGTGCGGTGGCAGATAAAACAGCACAAGCCCTAAATTCTTGGCGGGTGCATTGGGATTGACAGGATGCACGACGCGCACCCCCAGACCGTGACAGCCGGGGTAGGCAACGGGAACGCCCTCTTGTGCCGTCACAACCATCGGCTCGACGGGCGTGTCGGGCTTGGGTATTGTTGGGATTGAACCCTCTTCATAGCCCTTGAACTGAGTAATTTTCGCCATGTTGTTGTTTTCCTTCTAAAAGTCGCGATGGTAGCCTGCTGTCCAGCCCCCATCTACGGTGATAATGTGCCCATTGACATAACTGCTCTCCTCTGCGGCGAGGAATAATGCACAGGAGGCGACCTCCTGCGGAGTTCCTGGGCGACCTAATGGGACGTGCGCCAACATCTGAGCGACGCGCCCATGAAACTTTCCATCCTCTCCATAGAAGAGTTGTTTGGTTCCATCAGTAAGAATCGAACCAGGTGCGATACCGTTTACGAGTACTCCTTGCGGAGCCAACTCTAGTGCCATTGCCTTTGTCAGATTGACAACTCCTGCCTTCGCTGCGACGAAGGGGCTTTGTAGCCTAAGAGGAACCAAACCCGCAATAGAAGCGATATTGATGATACGCCCTGCCCCTTGTTTAATCATGGGTTTGGCGGCGTATTTGCTCACTAGGAATAGCCCCGTCAAATCCACATTCACAATCCTCTCCCACGCTTCCAACGGAAAATCGTCTATGTTTACACGATGTTTGAGAGTGTTTACGCCTGCATTATTGACGAGGATATCGAGCCGACCATATCTTTCCAAAATACGAGCGACCCCGCTCATAACCTCCTCTTCGCTACTTACGTCCATGCGAAGAGCCATACTGCCCTGCGCGTTCGCAGAGACCTTTTGAGCCGTCTCAATATCTATGTCGGCATAGATAACCTGCGCTCCATTTGCGGTGTACGAATCTGCTATTGCCTGCCCTATCCCACGTGCCGCCCCCGTTACGAGGGCTATTTTGCCAGAGAGGTTGACCTGCATACTCTCTCCTTTCTTGTTACGTCCCTCTATAGTTCGCCTATTTCGCACTGAATACCTCTCAATTTTATTTTTGGGCAGGGATTTGAGGTACATTTGTCAGATATTGAGGGCGAACTCTAAATAAGATTGACGTTTAGACAACTTGTGTAGTCGGTTTGGTCTTCTTTTTCGCCTTGTAGATGGTTTTGTGCCTCGTCGCCTTCTGCACTTTGTCTCCTTTTTGCCTCCCCTTGTAATAACCACGGGGTCGTGAGGGACGAGCGGGC
>JAPLCR010000161.1:9865-14112 GCA_026392135.1 Armatimonadota bacterium | reverse complement strand
GGAGGCATAGACCATGGATCCGATGCCCGCAATTCGGATAACCCTTGAGTGCTTGGAGAACTCCACCGCGTGAGTCAGCCGTTCGAATATCAAGGCGATACTTACACAGAAGAGTACTATTCCAGCGACCGCCGGTATGCACGTTGGATATGGGTCTCTGAGTAGAGTCGAAATCATGTCTCGGTTCCAGTCGTAGCCTCCTGGGTGCAGCCTTGTCGCTACTCCCAAACACAATATAGCCGCCAATATCCCAAGAATTGAAAGTAGCTGGAGCGACATCCGAATTTTGCTTGCCAACACGGCAGTAATACGCAACGGCGAATTCACTCTACTTCGCTCTCCTTTCACCCGACTGTACAGTGCCCCTGCGCTATACATCAGCATTGCTGCCGTGGTATCCCTCCACTATCACCCCTTCAAAGCCCCGCTTGTTATCCCTTGAATGAAGTAGCGCATACCGAAAGCAAATAGTAGGAGCAGGGGAATACTTCCAAGAACATACCCTGCAAGTGTGGGACCATAATCGAGATTGAACTCCCCCGCGAATTTGGTTACGCCTACGGAGAAAGTTTGGATGGCGTTGTCGCTAATGACGATGAGGGGCCAAATATAGTCGTTGTATACGGAGAGTGATGTCATAATGGCGATGGTTGCCAGTATGGGATGGGAGAGCGGGAGTGCGATACGCCGATAGATATCCCACTCCGATGCGCCGTCGAGCCGCGCTGCCTCAAAGAGCTCTTCGGGAAGCGACTGAAAAAATCCCCGACAGAGTAGTATGCCAAACACCTGTCCGCCTGCAATGTAGGGCAGAATGAGCGCCCAGCGGGTGTTTATCAGGGCGAAGGGACCCCATGCACGTCCTGCGAATACAAAGGCAGGAAGTTGCATCTCCTTTACCAACATAAAAGTTGGAATGAGGGTTAGGATACCCGGAATCATCAGAAGAGAGAGAATTCCATAGTAGAGCAGTTCGCGTCCGGGGAAACGATGCCGCGCAAACGTATAGCCCGCTAGAGATGCCAGTGCTAGCACGCCGATAACTGTCAAAATCGCAACGTATGCTGTGTTGGCGATATAGCCGCCCAGTGCGTTGTAGGCTTTTAAATAGAAGTCCCATCTTGCGGGCTTTGGCGGCTCCCAGAAGTGAGTAAATATCTGCGCGTTGCTCTTGAGAGAGAGAACAAGCATCATTACAAACGGAACCATTGAGAGGATAAGCAGAAGTATCAGGGCGGTAATCAAAACTGCCTGTGTCTGCATTTGGCGATTTCGCATCTCAGGCTATCTCCTCGTTGGCGGTGACAAACCGCATATTGGCGATGGTGAAGGTAAGAGTCACCAGAAAGAGCACAAATCCAATAGCAGAGGCATAGCCGTAGTGCCCAAACCGAAACGCCTGAAAATACATGTGCAGGGCAGGAACGTGTGTCGCCAGTCCGGGACCACCGCCGGTCAGAACAAGTAGGCTACCGAAGTCCTGCAACGTTCCGATAATGGTGAGAACGGCAATCGTCTTCATCTGCCCACGTAGCAGTGGTATATCTATCGCCCAGAAACGTTGCCAGAAGGTCGCGCCATCTACAGAGCTTGCGGCAAGTAGGTCTACCGGTAACGCCATCAAGCCCGCGAGATAGAGGAGTAGAGCCAGTCCTCCTGCCCAAGGAAACCCGATTCCTATCACGGCAGGTAGAGCAGTGTGCCAGTCACCTAGCCATGCGCGGTTCCAACTTCCCAGCCCAACTGCCGTCAGCGCGTTGTTAAGCAGACCGATATTCGGGTCGTAAATGAATCCCCAGAGTAGAACGCCAACCATACCGGGAACAATCATGGGGGTAAGAAATAGCGTACGCAAAATCTGTTGCAAACGGCTTGACCGTAGGTGGAACAACATCTCAGCGACCATTAAGGGGACAATGAGGGTTTTTAGAAGGCTTGCTAATAGTAGCCAGAACTGATTGGCAAGGCTTAGGCGCAAAAACTCGTCTTGCGCCATACGCCGAAAGTTTTCCAGCCCGTTTAGATGCGCCGTACTGCTAGTCTCCCATTCGGTGAAGGCGTGGTATAAGCCGGAGAACGCTGGGATATAGTTGAAAAGCCCCAAAAAGAGAAATGTGGGCAGAAGAAAAAGATAGGAGTAGCGACTACGCCAAAGCGCGCGAAGTGTCATTTACCCACCTTGTCTCTCGTTCGCGGGTTCATATCGTAGTTCATTTGGCGAACGACTCGCGGTACAGCCTCCTGCATCGTCTCCTGATAGTGTTGCAGGCAGGTGTCCGTTGTTATACGTCCATCCAGATACTGTTGCGCCCATACCGTCCATTTCCAGACAGATTCTTGCTCATCGGCTAACCCTCGAAAACTGAGTTTCTCGAATCCTCGGTTCGTAAAGGCGTTGAAGTGCCGCGCCATTGTCTCTGGCATTTTGGCTCCCGGAATCAGTAGGGGACCGTTGATAGACTGCCGAGCTTTTACTGCCTCCTCCACAAGCGTCTGTGCGGCGTGCGGCGTGGTGGTGAACATGAGGAAGTCGGCGACAAGTTGGGTCTGAGCGTCGTTCTTCTTCACGACGCTCCACATCGCCCCCGCTCCGCCCACGCCTCGAAACGGCGGAATGTGGAACTGTGACTGTGTGAGAGGCGGCACGGAGAACACTCCCCAGTTGAAACGGTCTTCCTTAAACAGGTCGCTTTGATCTTTCTCCAACTGCGATATGGTAGGGGAGGCGTGGAGCATCATGGCGGCTTTGCGCGTAAGAAAGAGTTGATAGGCGGAGTTGGCATTTGTTCCATTGAAGCCACGTTGCCAGTAGCTGGCGAATTCGGCGATTTTAGTATAGGCTTCGTGGAAGCGCGGGCTGTCCATCCGAATCTGTTTATCGCGGATAGCCTTTATCAGGCGTTCTGGATTCATAATCAGCGTAGCATCGTTGTACGGGCTGGTTACATCCAGATGAAAGCCATCATTAACACGAGGGTTGTAGTCCCAGTCGCCGGGAGAGGACATTACGAGCGGAACGGTATCGCGCAGATAGGCATCTGTGAAGAAGCGAAAAATCCAACCCACCGTTCCCGACCAGTACGAATCGGCATCTCCCGGTACAGCAAAAGGAATATACCCCGCTTTGCGGATACGCTCCGCCTGCGAAAGCATCTCCTCCCATGTCTTAGGAGGCTGTAGACCGAGTTTTGCGAAAACGTCTTTGTTATAGAAAAACGCGATCTCAATGAAGTCGAGCGGTATGATAGCGACATCACCCCCGATTTTATACTTTTCCAGAAACTGTGCGTCAAGGTTCTGTTTCCAAGTTTTGTGCGTGTAGGGGTTCGTCTGTTCCAGATAGGGGGTCAGATTCACGAGCAGTCCGCGTTCATAGAACCCTAGCGCATAGTTGGCGTTGTAGATGTCAGGGGCGGTGTCAGAACTCGCGCCAATCTGAGTGCGGAGCCATGTCTCATATCCGTTTGTGGGTTGAACCTGCACGCGGACTTCTACTTCGGGGTGCAGAACCTCGTACTCATGCGCTAATTTCAGAAGCCCTTCGCGGTAGTTCGAGCTGACGGTCGCTATGGTGATCTGCTGACGCTTTCCAGACGAGGCAGGAGGTTGTCCCTGTGAGTCCCCCATGAAAACGAAAAGGGGGAGCAGTATAACAAGGAGTTTTAGGGGCATCCCTGAAAATAGATGCCCCTTCCGCGGGCGGCTATTCGGTAACATAGAGCCAGCGTCCTGCGGTCTTTATAGTAGCTGTAAAGGCGAGGACTCCCTTTTCTATACTACAGGGAATCTCCTCGCCCCGACTTCCGGGTTGCACACCCTCCGCAAAGAGTTTTGCATTAGAGGTTAGGTTGTTACTCACAGGGATGCGTAAGGTTCCCGTACCGCCTACCATTACCTGCAAAACTGCGCCGCCCGCTACGCGCCTAGAATCGGGAACGGGAGCCCATCCAACCTCCTTTATATCACTGCCTGCAAACACGGTCTCTCTACCGTCTACCGATATCTTTTTGCAGTGGCTTCCCGCAAAGGCGAGGAGATTGCCGTCACTGTCCACCCGAAACGTCACCGACTTTTGACCATGATAGGTGAGGGTGTGACCATTGACTCGGAAATTGGTGAGGTCTATAGCTTCCGAAGGGGCAGGCACTTTTTGAAGGTAGGCGGCATCGTCTTGGTCATTACGGGAATACCCGCCCACCCAGTCCTCTTCCGTCTCCCGAATGTGTCGGCAAAGGGCGATGGCTTCA